>DASZUZ010000241.1:0-6879 GCA_035547415.1 Bryobacteraceae bacterium
CGCGGCTGGCGACGTACATCGTCGAATGTTCCGACACGCGAGGCCCGCGCGGCGGAGACTGTGCCTTCGATGAGGCCTGAAACAAGGTCGTCCACCAATTGGCGCACGGATTCCTGAAAGCGTTCGCGATCGCTGGCGCCGGGGAACTGCGTTTCGATGGTGTCGAGAATTTCCGAGTAGGCAGGTACGGCGGCGGCAACCTGTTCCGGCACGAGAAGACCGGCTTCATAGGCGTCATCGAGATCGGCGGTGTTATACGCGACCTCATCCGCAAGATCGATCAACTGCGCTTCGAGCGGCGGCCGCAAACCCGGAAGGTACGCATCCAGAGCCGGAATTTCGCCCGGCTCGAAATCGCGCGAGTGCTTGACGATGCCTTCGCGCACTTCAAAGCTGAGGTTGAGACCGGGAAACCGCGGGTACCGGTGCTCGAGCGAGTCGAGGGCGCGCAGCGACTGGATGTTGTGATCGAACCGGTCCCCGTAGCTCTGCATCATGCGATCGAGAGCCTCTTCGCCCGCGTGCGCGAAGGGGGCATGGCCGACATCGTGCGCAAGCGCCAGCGCTTCGGTCAGGTCCTCGTTGAGACCGAGCGCGTTCGCGACAGTCCGGGAAATCTGCGCAACCTCGATGGTATGCGTCAGCCGGTTGCGAAAGTGATCCGACAGCGACGGCGCAAACACCTGCGTCTTGTGCTCGAGACGGCGGAAGGCGCGGCTATGGATGATGCGGTCCCGATCGCGCTGAAACGCGTTCCGATACGGGTGTTCCGGCTCCGGATAGCGGCGGCCGCGAGACGAGTCGACGGGAAACCGCAGGTGCGCGAGCACGCTATTTCGAGGGCAGTTCCTGGAGCGCCGTCACGGCCACCTGACTGACGTCGGATGGCGGGGTGGCGAGGGAAAGGAGCAGCTTCCGGGCTTCTTCCGGCTGGGTCGGCGCAAGGCCTTTCGCCAGAGCGAACGTCGCCTGGTTCTTCGACACCAGATCGGTCGGATGGTCCTGGAGATCTTTCAGAAGTTTCTGGGCGTCCGCGGGTTTGTTTTCCGCGAAGTCCAGTTGCGCGAGCGCCAGTTTGGCGAGCGAAGCGTAATTGGCCGAGGCATTGTCGGCGACATCCTGATACTTCTTCCTCGCGTCGGCCAGTTTGCCGGCTTCGGTGTCCATCGAAGCCAGCGTGTATTCGGCAATGTAGCCTTCGGCCGTGCCGCTCTGCCCGGTCGCGAGTTTCGCATAGGCTTTGGCGACCGCGTCGTTCTTCGCCGATTCCGACGGGAAGCTCGGGCCGCCATTGGGCGGAGCCGATCCGACGGGGGCATTCTGCAAAGCGATTGCGTCGCCAAGCATCTGCTCACGCACCTCCTGCTGCGAACTCCGATAGTAGAAGACAGCCGCCACAATCAGGACCAGCGCAACCGCGCCTCCGCCATAGCGAATCAGTTGCTGGCGGTGCATGGTGAAGAAATCGAAGGTTTCTTCTACTTTGAGCGCAACATTGTCCTGCTTCAGTTCTTTGCGCGTGAGATGAGTCGACACGAAAACCTCTGGATGGAATTGAACCCTTATGTTAACACGTTCAACAAGTTAGGGTGCTTGCGCCGAGCTTGAAATCTGGTAGAATCCAAGGTGCTTACGGATCGAGCACAGAGGCCCCGCGAAATGTTCAAAACAAAAAAGGATGTTGCCGTCGCCAGTGCGGATGAGAACCAGTACACCAGCGGCGAGGTGGCGCGGATTGCCGGCGTCAGCCTCCGTCAACTGCAGTGGTGGGATGAGCGTAACGTCGTGTCTCCTCGTCAGGAAGGCCACCGCCGGGTTTACCTGCCACAGGAAGTGGTGGAAGTATCGGTCATCGCCGAACTGCGGCGCAAGGGCTTTTCCCTGCAGAAGATCCGGCGCGTGCTGCGGTTCCTGCAGCGCGAGATGGGCAAGCGGCTGGGTGACGCGCTGGCATCCAATAACGATATCCATCTGATTACGGACGGCAAGAACATCTACCTCGAAGACGAACCGGGCCGGATCATCGATGTTCTGAAGAACGCGAAACAGCCGATGTTCCTCGTCTGCGTGACGGATCAGTTGCGGCGCTTTCAGTCGGCATCCGGAAAGAAACCGGCGCGGTCGGAAGGGCACATCGCCGGAACCTCCCGGGCAAAGATTGGCTGATACTCTGGAAGCGGAATTTCATGCCCGGCGGCGGAAAATGCGTCCACTGTAAAGGCTCCGGACAGTGTCCCGAATGCTTCGGAACCGGCCAGAATACGCATCTGAATACGCCGGAAGATCATTGCCTCGGTTGTAAAGGCACCGGCCGATGTCCCGCCTGCGGCGGCCGAACGCCCAAAAATCCGATTACCCAATTTCTGATGTGGCTGCGCGGCGACCGCTGAAGCGCAACCCGTTCCCTTCCCCAGCGATTCCCGGACGCTAGAATCGAAGTTCCCGATGCACTCCTTTCTCGCGTGTTTCAATCCCGCGTGTCGCGCGCGCTTTGACATCACTGACGTTCTCTATAACTGCTCCAAATGCGGTGGACTTCTGGAAGCGCAGTACGATCGCGCTCCGCTCGACCCCGCTGGTCTGAAGCGCACCTGGCGCGAGCGCCGCATGGACAACGCGCCGCTCGAGCAGAGCGGCGTCTGGAGATATCGCGAGATGTTCCCGTTTCTCGAGAATCTCTCGCACGTGATCACGCTGCGGGAGGGGAATACGCCTCTGCTCAATGCGCCGCACGCCGCCCAATACGGTGGACTCGCCCGGCTGACCTTCAAGCATCAGGGCTTCAATCCGACCGGGTCATTCAAAGACAATGGCATGACCTGCGGAGCGGCACAGGCCCGGCGGCTGGGCATGAAGCGCGTGGCATGCGTCTCGACAGGGAACACGTCGGCCTCCATGGCCGCTTACGCCAGCGCCGGCGGACTCGATCCGCTCATTTTCATCCCGCACGGCAACATTTCCTACGGGAAACTGGCGCAGGCGCTCGAATATGGCGCGAAGACGTTTCAGGTGGAAGCGAACTTCGATCAGATTCTGGCGCTGGTTCGCGTGCTCGCGGAACGGCTCGGCATCTATCTTCTCAATTCGATCAACCCGTTCCGCATCGAAGGGCAGAAGTCGATCGTGATCGAGATGATGGACCAGCGCGACTGGCGCGTGCCGGACTGGGTCGTGCTGCCGGGAGGCAATCTCGGCAACGTCTCCGCGTTCGGCAAGGGATTACGTGAGATGCGTGAACTGGGCCTGATCGACAAACTGCCGCGTCTGGCCGTGGTGCAGGCGGAAGGCGCATCGCCGTTCTATGAGTACATGGCGGCCAAAGGCTTAACCCCGTTCTGCGCGCAGGGACATCCCGAGACGCTCGCCACGGCGATCAAGATCGGCGATCCGGTTTCATGGCCGAAGGCGCAGTTCGAAATTGAAACGTCGCAGGGGACCGTCGAACGAGTGACAGAGCAGGAGATTGCGGATGCGAAGGCCGTCATCGGCCAGTGCGGGATCGGCTGCGAGCCCGCATCCGCCGCAACGCTGGCGGGCATCCGGAAATTGACGGCGGAGGGCGTGATCGATCGGGAGTCAGAGGTCGTTGCGGTTCTTACCGGCAATGTCCTTAAAGATCCCGACTACATTTATCGCTATCACACGGGTCAATTGCAGGCGCCGAACGGCGCGCCGATTCGATCGACATTCGGGAACAAACCGGTTGTGGTTCCGAACGATGCGGACCGCATTACAGAACTGATCGGGTAGAGCACAGGCCCGCATATTCGAAAGCAACGACAGGCGACAGGCGTCATCGCATTCGCCGAGCGCCGGCGCTCTTATTTGCTACTTCCCTGTTACCGCAGCCACCGGGTAAGAGGGCTTCTTGCGGACCCACCGGGAGTATGTGACACTTCATAAAAGTTCATGCTCGCAAAATTAGTTCCGCGGGATCCGCTGCATTTTCTGTTTAAATCTGGCAGGTCTATCGTAGAGAATCTCGCGATTTGTCCGCCTGCGGCCACGGGAGCACGCAATTGAAGCCGAACCAGCCATCGCCGCGGTGGGAATCCGCCAATCTCGATTTTCTTCGCGCGATCGCCGTGCTGCTGGTGTTTGTATTCCACCTCCTGATCACCTTCAATGTGAAACCGTGGATGGAGATGGGTCGCTTCGGAGTACTCATCTTTTTCGTTCATACAAGCCTGGTATTGATGCTGTCACTGGAAAGGCTTGAGTCGCGAGGGGAGTCCATTTTCAGGAGCTTTTACCTCCGCCGCGTTTTTCGAATCTACCCGTTAAGCATTTTCTGGGTGAGTTTGATCGTGATCTGGCACGTCGCGCGCGCGCCGTGGTGGCCGTGGCAGAACCCGACGGCGTGGGAGATCATCTGTAACCTGCTCCTCTGCATGAATCTGTTTTACGTGGAACCGGTGACATCGGTCCTGTGGAGCCTGCCGTATGAGGTCGAGATGTACCTGGTTTTACCGCTGCTCTATTTATTCGGAAAAAGAAAGGGTTTCCGTGGAATGTGCATGCTGTGGGTCATCTCCGTGGGAGTTGCCCTGGTGCAGCCACATATCTCGGGCCGGTTGAGCCTGGCGGGATTCGGTCCGTGTTTTGTGGCGGGCGTGCTCGCTTACTTCCTCGGCTTCAAGCGCCTGTCTCCGCGTTTTCCGTTTCTCCTCTGGCCCGCCACGATTGCAGGAGCCGCGGGCGTGCTGATCGGACTGGAGCGATTGGGGGTCGGTCTCCAGGAAGCTTCCTGGCCGGCGTGCCTGTTGATCGGGGTGGCTGTGCCGTACTTCCGTGAGTTGCGCTGGAAGCCCCTGCGAACCGCGAGCGCTCTCATCGCCCGGTATTCTTACGGGATCTACCTGACGCACCTGACCGTCATGTGGTTCTCGTTCGTCATCCTGCGGAGCTATCCAGCTTTCATACAGTGGACGGTGTTCGTAACCCTCAGCGTCGCGGTTCCCGTCGCCCTTTATCATTGGCTGGAGGCGCCAATGATTAAGGCAGGCGCATACATCGTATCGAGACTGAAGAAGTCGCCGGAGACGAGCGACCTTGTGATCGCGGCCGGGTGAGGTCACGCGCCATGCCGGCGCCTCTTCTCCCGCGGTCCTGGCGTTGCCAGTGCCGCCGCGTTCTCTTTTTCCGAAATACCGAATGTCTGGGATGCGGCGCGCAGCTCGGTTACGAGCCGCTGTCAGGGAGGCTGAACGCTCTCGCGGAGGGACCACGGCCGGGGACCTGGGTGCGCGCCGGCGTGCGGCGGGAGAAGGGCGCGGTCTACCGGCGCTGCGCGAATTACGACTCGCCGGCGGCGTGTAACTGGCTTGTCACAATCGAATCCGGCGCCGACAGCTCGCAGCCCTTTTGCATCGCCTGCCGCCTGAACCGCACGATTCCCGATTTATCCGTCAACGGCAATGGCGTGCTCTGGGGACGGCTCGAAACAGCGAAGCGGCGCGTCCTCTCATCGCTTATCGCTCTGGGCTTACCCGTCAGGTCCCGTCTGAGTGAAGATCCCGATAACGGACTGGCGTTCGATTTCCTCGCGGATACTCCGGGCCACCATCGGATCCTCACGGGGCATGCGAGTGGGGTCATCACGGTGAATATCGAGGAAGCGGAGAATTCGACACGCGAGCAGACCCGCGAAGATATGGACGAACCTTACCGGACGCTCGTGGGTCACTTCCGGCATGAACTGGGGCACTATTATTGGGACCGGTTGATTGCGGGCACGCCGCTTCTCGAAGTTTTCCGCCGGCTATTCGGCGATGAGCGGGTGGATTACTCCGAAGCTCTGCGCATCCGGCGCGAGCAGGGTCCACCACCCGACTGGCCGCAACGCTTCATCAGCGCGTACGCCAGCAGCCATCCCTGGGAGGATTGGGCGGAAACGTGGGCCCATTATCTTCACATGCTGGACACGCTCGCGACCGCGGCGAGCTTCGGCATCAGGGAAAAAGGCATTCATCTGCCGTGCGAGCCGTTCACCAGGAAGGCACTCTCCGCCCCGAAAAATGCCGGTGCGCAGGAGTTTCTGGATCTGGTGAACAGGTGGGTCCGGCTCTCAACCGCGATGAACGAAATGGCGCGGAGCATGGGACAGCCTGATTTCTACCCGTTCGCGCTGCCCGAAGCGGCAGTCGGAAAACTGCAGTTTATCCACGGCGCGATTCAGTCCTCCCGCCCCGCTTAGCCGTCTCTCCCACCAGGATGAGATGCAGATCCATGACGTTGGTGCCCGTCGATCCGGTGACGATCAGATCCTTCAGATCGCCGAAAAACGAATAAGAGTCGTTGTTCGCAAGAGCCTGTTTTGCATCGCGCGACGATCGGGATACCGTGCGGCCGTCCGCGGTCGCGCCGGCGGCGTCCGTGGGGCCGTCGGTCCCATCCGTTCCTGCGCTGAGGATCAAAGTCTCATCCAGTCCGGCGATGTCGAGAGCCGCTGCCAGCGCGAACTCCTGATTCCGCCCGCCCTTTCCATCGCCGCGAAGGGTCACGGTCGTTTCGCCCCCGGAGATCACGCATGCCGGCGGACGGAGCGGTTGCCCGTGCGCGCGGATCTGGCGGGCGATCGCCGCGTGCATGCGCGCGACGTCCCGCGTTTCGCCTTCGATGGTACTGGCCAGGATCAGGGTGCGGTAGCCAAGGCCTTTGGCGGTTCGCGCGGCTGCCTCGAGGGACTTCTGATTACTGCCGACGATGATGTTTTCGACGTTGCGGAACAGGCGATCGCCCGGCTTCGGCGTCTCCCCGTCCCCTCGCTCCAGCCGGTCGCGGACACTGCGCGGCACGCGCTGCCGCAGACCGTATTTATCGAGAACCGCGAGAGCGGTTACGAACGTCGAGGCATCCGGCGCCGTGGGACCCGAACCG
>DASZUZ010000242.1:0-5357 GCA_035547415.1 Bryobacteraceae bacterium
CATCGCCTTGAAGATGGCCACACGCTCGGCGCATAACGTCAGGCAATAGGTTGCATTTTCGATGTTGCAGCCTGTGTGGATGTGGCCCTTGTTGTCTTCGACGGCCGCTCCGACTTTGAACTTCGAGAACGGCGCGTGCGCGTTGTGACGAGCGTGTGTGGCGGCGGCGATCAGCGGGTCTGTCATCACGTCAGTGCGAGTGGCGCGGCACTGTCTTGCGCAGTTCGCGGTATTCGACGGCGAATTCGAGGCACGCGCCGGTGTCGAGCTGGCCTACGTGCATGCGATAGAGTTCCTGCCACGGCGAATCGTGTTTCAGTTTCGCGGGCGGCAGGGCTTCGCGCCGACGCTGGATCTCTTCATCGCTGAGAAGGAGATCGACGCGGCGGTTTCGGAGATCGACCTTCACCTGATCGCCGGTTTCGAGGATCGCGAGATTCCCGCCCGCAGCCGATTCGGGCGAGGCGTGCAGGATGGAAGGACTATCGGACGTGCCGCTCTGGCGTCCATCGCCCAGGCAGGGCAGCATCTTGAACCCTTTGCGGACCAGTTCGCCGGGAGGCGTCATGTTCACGACTTCGGCCGACCCAGGATAGCCGATCGGGCCGGTTCCGCGGACAACGAGCATGCAGTTCTCGTCGATACCGAGCGACGGATCTTCGATGCGGCGGCGGTAATCTTCAGGGCCGTCGAAGACGATAACGCGGGCGGTGAAGCATTCTTCGGAGCCGGGAGCGGAAAGGAAGCGGCTGCGGAAGTCCTGACTGATGACGGACGTTTTGATGAGCGCGGAATCGAAGAGGTTGCCGTGCAGGACCATGAAGCCGGCGCTTTCCTTGACCGGTTCTTCGTAGCGCCTGATGACCTTCGGATCCTGGATCTTCGCGTCTTTGTAATTTTCCGCGATGCTCTTACCGGTGACCGTAATGGCATCGCGGTGGATCTTTCCGGCGCGGAGGAGTTCGCTCATGATGGCGGGGACGCCACCGGCGCGATGGAAGCCTTCGCCGAGGTATTCGCCCGCGGGCTGGACGTTAGCGAGCAGCGGAATATCGTGGCCGAACTTCTCCCAGTCATCGACATCGAGCGGCACGCCCATGTGGCGCGCGATGGCGGTGATGTGGGGCGCGCAGTTGGTGGAGCCGCCGATCGCGGAGTTCACGACGATGGCGTTTTCGAAGGCGTCGCGGGTGAGGATTCGGCTGGGCGTAAGGTCTTCATTGACCATTTCGACGATGCGACGGCCAGTTTCGTAGGCGTAGCGGGCGCGCTCGCCGTACGGCGCGGGGATAGCGGCGCAGCCCGGCAGCGACATGCCGAGGGCCTCGGCGAGGGAGTTCATCGACAGCGCGGTTCCCATGGTGTTGCAATGGCCGGGGCTCGGCGCGGACGCCATGGTGATCTCGATCAGTTCGTCTTCGGTGATGTTGCCTGCGGCCAATTGCCGGCGCGCTTCCCATAGGGCCATGCCCGACCCCGCGAGCTTGCCATTGAAATAGCTGTCGATCATGGGACCGCCGGAGAGGACGATCGCCGGCATGTTAACAGTGGCGGCGGCCATGAGACAGGCGGGCGTGGTCTTGTCGCACGCGGTGGTCAGGACGACGCCATCGAAGGGATAACCAACGAGGACTTCCACGAGGCCAAGGTAGGCGAGATTGCGGTCGAGCGCGGCCGTGGGACGGCGGCAGCTTTCCTGGATGGGGTGCATCGGAAACTCGAACGCGATACCACCCGCGTCGCGAATGCCGTCTTTAATGCGATCGGCCAGGGCCAAATGGATGCGGTTGCACGGCGCGAGTTCGCTGCCGGATTGAGCAATGCCGATCACTGGCCTGCCGGACTGCATTTCGCGGCGCGTCAGACCCCACGTGGGATAGCGCTCGAGATAGACCGCAGTCTCGCCCGGCTCCGCTTTATCGTTAAACCAGATTTCGCTCCGACGCCTTTTGTTCGTTTGGTCGCTCATGGATGGATTCGTTTGAATTACCACTGTACCGCCGGGCGTAGAATGGTGAACCGAGACGCGCCCGATGATGAAGACCGGATTCCTGTTCACGGCCCTCTGCCTCTCCTCTGTTCCGGCCTTCGCCGACGGTCCCGCAATCCTCCAACAGAAATGCGGCGCGTGTCACGGCGATTCGAGCGGGATGTCCGGACTCAAGGTAACTTCGCGCGCGAACGTGCTGCGCGGCGGAAGCCGTGGGCCGGCTGTAATCCCGGGGAAATCGGCGGACAGCCTTCTATATAAGGCGGTGGCGCACATCGGAGAAGTCTCGATGCCGCCGGGCAGCGCTCTTCCGCCGGATGAAGTGCGGGCGATCAAAGAATGGATCGAGGGCGGCGCGCAATGGTCCTCCAGCGCTGCCACGGCGACGAAGGCTCCGGTGAACTGGTGGGCATTTCGAAAGCCGGTGCGCCCGGCGGCGCCGGCGGGAGCGAAGAACCCGATCGATGCGTTCATCAATCGGCGCCTGCACGCCGCGGGACTCGCGGCATCGCCGGAAGCCGATCGGTTGACCCTGCTGCGCCGCGCTTCGTATGACCTGCTCGGTCTACCGCCGACGAAGGAAGAGATCGATCAGTTTCTGAACGACCGGTCGCCGGACGCGTGGGAACACGTGATCGACCGGCTGCTGGCTTCGCCACGCTATGGCGAGAAGTGGGGCCGGCACTGGCTGGATCTCGCGCGGTATGGCGATACCTCGGGATTCGAGCAGGATCCGTACATTCTGCTGGCGTGGCGTTATCGCGATTACGTGATCAAGTCGTTCAATGACGATAAACCTTACGACCGGTTCGTCAAAGAACAGATCGCGGGAGACGAACTGTATCCCACGGACCCGGAGGCGCGGACGGGGACGGGATTCTATCGCGTGGGAACCAATCGCGACATGCTGTTCAAGGTGGAAGACATCAATCTGGTCGAAAAGCGTATCGACATGGTGGATACGACCAGCGCGGTTTTCCTGGGGCTGACCGTGGGATGCGCGCGGTGCCACGACCACAAGTTCGACCCGATCCCGCAGAAGGATTATTACCGGATGCAGGCGATCTTCCAGCCTGCGGTAAGCGACCGCGTTTTTCTGGATTACAACCCCGCGCGGAATTACGATATCGCCGAGAACTCGCGGAATTTCCGGCTGTGGCAGATCGGCGAGGAGATCGCGAAGATTCAGCGGCCCTACCGCGAAACGCTGCAGGCGAAGAAGATCGCAGCCCTGGCCGAACCGATTCAGGCGGCGTTCCACGAAAAGGAAGAGAAACGTTCGAAAGAGCAACTGCAACTGGTGGCGGAAAACGCGAAGCAGGTCGCCGTCAGTCCGGCTGAGATCAATGCCGTGATGTCTCAGGCGGATCACGAGCGAATGGATGCGATCGCGAAACGGCTGCTTCAGATGTTCACGGGTTACGGGCCGCCGCCGATGTCGCTCGGGATCATCGATGCGGGGCGCGATGCGCCGAAGACTTTTGTAGCGCTGCGGGGGAATCCGGACGCTCCGGGCGACGAAGTGCAGCCCGGATTTCTGACGGCGCTGGGCGGCGGCGATATTGCGGAACCTCCCCTGCACGCCACGACGACCGGGAGGCGGAAAGCACTTGCCGAGTGGATGGCGAATCCGGAGAATCCGCTGTTCGCGCGCGTGATGGTGAATCGCATCTGGCAGTTCCATTTCGGATCCGGGCTGGTGAAAACGCCGAGCGATTTCGGCATTCGCGGTGGCATGCCGACGCACCCGGAACTGCTCGACTGGCTCGCGACGGAATTCGTGAATCGCAAGTGGTCGGTGAAGTCGATGCACAAGCTGATCATGATGTCCGATGCCTACCGGCGGAGTTCGAATCCGACGGAGACGGCGCGCGACAAAGATCCGGCCAACGATCTCCTGTCGCACATGAACCGGCGGCGACTGGAGGCGGAGGAGATCCGCGACGCCTCACTCGAGGTCACGGGCGAACTCAGCCTGAAGATGGGTGGGGTACCGATCGTGCCG
Source organism: Bryobacteraceae bacterium (assembly GCA_035547415.1). Lineage (GTDB taxonomy): Bacteria > Acidobacteriota > Terriglobia > Bryobacterales > Bryobacteraceae > BOG-234. Next base: position 3,996 of record DASZUZ010000242.1, read on the forward strand.
CCCCTGTCCCGGGAGGAGATGTTCGGCATGATCGGCAATCCGGCGAGCGCGTGGGCGGTCACTCCGGACGCGGCGGAACATCAGCGCCGGACGATTTACATGATCGTGAAGCGGACTTTTCAGCAACCCATGGCGCAGTCGTTCGACGGACCGGACGGCGTGCTGACGTGCCCGCGGCGTAACGAAAGCACGACGGCGCCGCAGTCTCTGGCCCTGCTCAACAGCGGGTTCACGATGGACCGCGCGAAGACTCTGGCCCGGAAGGTCCGGGCGGCCGGCGATGCCTGGGAACGGGTTTACGGGCGGGAGCCGTCCGCTGAAGAACAGAAGGCTGCGGACGATTTTGTCGCGAAACAGACCGGGTTGCTCGGTACGCGCGAAGCCGCCATAACCGAACTGGTCCGCGGCCTGATGAATACGAATGAATTCCTGTACGTGGATTAAGGATTGAACGAATGACTCGCCGCGAACTGCTCGCCCGCACCGGGAACGGCTTTGGCCTGGCCGCCCTGGCCAGCCTTCTCGAAGGAGCCGAAAACAATCCGCTTGCGCCGAAGGCTCCGCCCCTGCCCGCGAAGGCGAAGAGCGTGATCTACCTCTTCATGCATGGCGGCGTGAGCCACGTCGATACGTTCGATCCGAAGCCGGAACTGACGAAGCATACCGGCCAGCCACTCTCGCTGGAACTGGCGAAGCTGATCAAAACCAGCTTTATCCACGATCCGACAAAAGCGATTCTCCGCGGCAGTCCATGGCAATTCCGGCCGGGCGGGTCTTGCGGGACGCCGGTGTCCGACTTGTATCCGAATATCCGGGACATGATGGATGACATCACGGTGGTACGGAGTTGCTTCGGAGATCAGTTCGACCATGCGCCCGCGATCTACCTCCGTAGTACGGGGTTCCAGCTTCCCGGGCGTCCGTGCCTTGGTTCCTGGGTTACGTACGGGCTCGGAACAGAGAACCAGAATCTGCCTGCGTTCGTGGTGATGTCGGACGGGTCGACGAAATCGGGGCCGCCCGCGTACAGTTCCGGGTTCCTTCCGGCAGTGTTTCAGGGAACCGTGTTCCGCAGCGGGGAAAGTCCGATTCTGTATCTGAAGAACCCGGATGGCGTTTCGAGCGAGGTACAACGGGGCACGCTCGATTTCATCAACAGGATCGACAAGATTCAGGAACGCACGCATCCAGGAGATTCGACGCTCGAAGCCCGGATCGCGTCGTATGAACTGGCATGGCGGATGCAGAGTTCGGCGCCCGATGCGGTCGACATCAGCAAAGAGACGCAAGCCACGAAGAAGCTCTACGGTATTGGCGAAGGCGTTACGGACGACTTTGGCCGCAAGTGTCTGCTAGCGCGGC
>DASZUZ010000243.1:0-4756 GCA_035547415.1 Bryobacteraceae bacterium
GTAAGGTCTTTCATCGGTGATGCCGTGAGCCTTGAATCCGAGAGTGAAGCTGCTGAGCGGCCGTTGCGCTTTGGCGGCGGCGAAGCCCAGCACGGCGGTCGAGTCTACGCCACCGCTGAGGAGAAAGCCGACCGGCACGTCGCTGATCATGTGCAGATCGACAGATTCTTCGAGCAGACTCACCAGTTCATCCGACGCCTGCCTGAAACTGCGGGGCGAGGGGTCGAAATGAAGATCCCAGTAGCGGCGGATCCGGATGCGTCCGCCCTGCACGGTCATGCAGCAGCCGGCGTCGAGCTTCCGGATATCCCGGAAGAGCGTCTCCTCGCCGGGCATGTAGTAGAACGTGAGAAACCGGTCAATCATCTCCGGAGCGATCGCGCGGCTCACTTCCGGGTCCGCCAGAATCGCCTTGATCTCCGAGCCGAACACCAGCGACCGGTTGTCGAGGTGGTAATAGAGCGGCTTGATGCCGACCCGATCGCGGGCGAGAAAGAGAGATCGCGCCTTCTGGTCCCAGATCGCGAACGCGAACATTCCCCGCAGCTTCTCGACGCAGTTCTCGCCCAGATCCTCGTAGAGATGAACGATAACTTCGGTGTCGGAGTTCGTCCGGAACTGGTGCCCGCGGCTGAGCAGATCCGCGCGAAGCTCCTGGTAGTTGTAGATCTCGCCGTTGAACGTGATCCACACCGTGCCATCTTCGTTCGACAGCGGTTGGGCGCCGGCGTCGAGATCGATGATGGCCAGCCTTCGATGGCCGAGGCCGACCTGCGGCGAAACATGGATCCCTTCGCCGTCGGGCCCCCGATGCCGGATCGTTCCGAGCATCGCTGCCACGAGTTCCGGATTGACCGTCCCGTCCTGATCGAAGCTGACTTTACCGCAGATGCCGCACACACGCGCCTCGTTTCTGTTTGACTCTACGCAGGATTGGCGAAACCCGCCGCGCACTTCAGAACCGTCCACCACTTGGCGGAAGCCTGCCGGATTCTTTCCTTTTTACGGGGGGACTGACCGGGAGACATGAGCCCCAACAACACCAGCCGCCCCACCGCCACCAGCGCCATTGCCGTCTGGTACAGACCGGCGTACATTCTTCCGCGCGTCTTTCGGTAGAACATCACCTTCGCGCGGAATATCATCCGGGTGGACCACTGGCTGACGCCGTGCTGGTTGCTGCTTCGGCCCCCGTGGTGAATAATGGCCCCACTCCCGACGTAGTAGCTGCCGAGCCCCAGGCGGGCGACCTTGAAGTTGAGATCGATGTCTTCGGCATACATGAAATAGTCTTCGGTGTAGAGACCCGCGGCGGCGAACACGTCGCGCCGGATCAACTGACAGGCGCCGGGGATGACTTCAACGCGGACGGGAGCGTCCGCATCCCGGAACAACGGATCGATCCGCCACAACGGGCATGCCGGCCAGCGAAGCCGCAGAGACTCGACGTCCAGAAGTTGATTCAGAATCGTGGGAAATCTCTGGATCGATTCCGTCTGAATCGAACGGTCCGAATTCAGGAGTTTGCAGCCGACGATTCCTGCGTCCAAAAGCGACCGCGCGCTTTCGAGCATCCGGTTGATCGCGGGAGTGATCAGCCGCGTGTCCGGATTGAGGAACAGCAGATAATCGCCCGTCGAGTTCCGGAAGCCGAGATTATTGGCTCCGGCAAATCCGAGATTTTGGGAGCTCAGAAGAATTCTGACCGCGGGAAACAGATCGTGCAGGGTCTCGACGTCCCTCTGCGGAGACGCATTATCGACCACAATGATTTCGAATTCGACGCCGGATGTATGCGTATAGACGCTGCCGATGCATTCGCGCAGGTACGCCACCGAATTCCAGTTGACGAAGATAATCGAGAGTTCCACGCAGCAGTCCGGAGCGGTCTTTATTGCCAGATACTCGGCCGTCCCGCGAGCCGCAGAAGCTGTTGCCGCCGGATATATCGGATCAGGGCCGGGTCGTCGACCTGCTGCATCCGCCGCCAGGAACTGCTCACGTATCCCCAGGCATGCGCCACCGATCCCAGAACGTAGGGATAGCGAGCAAGGCGGCGAACACATTTCGCAAAGAGGAACAGCGGGTGATAACCCGACACATAGTCGGCGCGACCATCTTTGACCAGCGCTCCCCAACGGCCATAGGCGGCGCCGGTGAAGCGGTGATGCTGCATCTCGAGTTCGCGAAAACTCATCGTGGTCCATCCGAGCATGCCGGCTTTGACTTCGTCGACCGTATCGGAACCAAGCCCGACCCAGAGGCCTCCGATGGCGTCCCAGCACGCGCGCCGATAGACCTTCGCGCCACCCCGGACATGAAAAATGGGCGCCGTTTCGATCTGTTTGAGTCCGTTTTCGAGGTGATAGAGAGTTCCCCCGCCGATTCCGAGAAGAGGATTGGCCGCGAAGCGCTCGAAAATGTTTTCAAAGTATTCCGGTTTGAAGGAGAGGTCGCCGTCGAGTTTCGACATGAACTCCCAATCCGCGCATTGGAGAGCATGGAAGCCGTCGTAAAAGGCCTCGATGATTCCGCCGCCGACCTTTCGGAATCCCCGGTTCTTGCGATGAAAGGGCCGGATCCACGGATAACGGCGCGAGTAATCCTCGATGATTTCTCCGGTCCGATCGCTGGAGCCGTCGTTCACGATGACCCATTCGATGGGCCGGATGGTCTGACGGACCATGCTTTCGATCGTGAGCGGAAGATAATCCTGTTCGTCGCGGACCGGCGTGACGACAACGTAGCGTGTAGCAGTTCTGTTCATGACGATTCAGATGGAATAAGAGCGCGACGGTGTTGTCAGCGGGTCCCGGTGAACCATGCCCCTTCGTGGGCCAGAGCCGGCTGATTCTCCTGACCCCACCACGGCTCAGCCTTCTTTTCCGGGACCGCATCCGTCTGTTCGGCGACAACGCCGGTCGCCGCGATGACGATCGCCAGCAGGATAAACCATGCGACTTTCAGCTGGTCGAAATAGTTCACGCCAAAGAAGCTGACCAGGTTCGAGAAGAGCGCCGCTCCGAGAAACCACATCTGCCACTCCCGGCCTGTGTTCTCGTGAGCGCGTCTCAACGTACCGAGACGAGCATAAGCGCGTTTGATCATGGCGATGAACAGAATCAGCGCAAGAAGGCCGCCGGTTTCCCCGACGTTCACAAACTGATTCTGCTGGTCCCATAAATCCCAGCCCCAGTTTGCCGCGTTATTGGTTCCGATGAGCCACCATTCGCTGAAGTGCCGGATGAACTGGTCAACCAGCTCCGCCCGATGGTAGCCCGAAGATCCCCCGGTCAGGTCGACCCGGGCAATCAGAAACCAGACGGGCGCCTTCATCACAAGATGCAACAGGACGAGAGTGGTCGCGAGAGCCTGACGCAGTACGCGCATCCGCCCCCGCAGCGGCCAGAGAAAGATCGCCGCCACGCCGCTGACCCAGGCGAGCAGGGGCGTGCTCGAATTCGAGCAGATCGTCATCACGGTGCAGGCGGCCAGTCCGATCGCCGCGGCGACCCGGGCTTTTGCGTTCTTCCACAGCATCAGGTAGAGCGGAACCATGGTGGCTCCGAACGTGCCGGCAGTCAGAGCGTGCTGGAACACGCCCTGAGAACGGACTTTTCCTTCGCGAATCGCCGGAGCCAGTGCGGTGCCTCCCAGCAACCCGAAAATGTTCTCGAGCGTGATCTGCTCACGAACCATCGCCAGCGCCAGGACGACGGATATGAAAGACAGCGTCTTCACGGTCCGGTAAATGTCGGCTTCATCCTGAATCGCCGTTCGCACGACCAGATACGCTCCGAGGTAATCGATCAGAAATCCGAACTGGTAGACCAGCGCGCTGCCATTCAGGTAGAGCAGCACGAACGCCAGAGCCTCGCAGAGGATGCAGGCAAAGAAAGCCCGGTCCATGGAGTTGAAACCGCCCCGGAGCAGACCGTCTTTCGATCTGGAACTGACAATCGCCACGCGAAGCATACCCGCCAGGACGATGATTCTGCCGGCCAGCCAGTGGACACCCACCGCATACACCTGCTGCCCGAGCGGGATCAGAAAAATACCAATCGCAAACGGCACGATCATGTACTTCCGGGGCACGACGAACAGGAGAGCGATCACGATCAGCATCAGGACCAGACAGATCGGATGCAGCGATGTTTCGGTGATGCCCCCGCCGTAAGTATGGCTTTCGCCCGGCGCCTGGAACTGGCCCATCGTCAGTCTCGCTGGTTTGCAAACTGCGCCGCGCTGAAAACGGCGTCCTGCCGGCGAGGCCCTCCCTCTCTCACATCCGGCTTCCGGAAAATCGCATGGATGCTTTCGCCGTCCCCGGCCCGCGAAGCCATTGCCGTGAGGATCGGCAGCACCGTAAGACGGAACGCTTTCCGCGCCATACGAAAAGGAATGCCCGGCGCCTTCGCGTCAGACAAAGGTGTCCGCACCATTCCCGCGCGCTCGAACAGACTGTCGAGTATGTACCGGGCGCTGTGTTCAATGAAGACCTCCCGGTGCGTCTCGACCAGCGCCGGCTCGAGGCCCGCGGACCGGCCGAGAAGAGCGAATGAGCGCGGCGAAAAATGGCAGATATGTCGCGGCAATTCGAGCGCATACCAGTAAGACCTGAACAGCTTTGCGCCGGCCGATTCGATATTGGGGACCATCGAATAGAAGACGCCGCCGGGCTTCAGCCATCCGGAGATCTTTGCGAGGACGTCTCTCGGCCGATAAATGTGTTCAAGGACGTGAAAACAGGTAATCG
>DASZUZ010000244.1:0-4094 GCA_035547415.1 Bryobacteraceae bacterium
CCGGTTCGACGGCATGGTTTATCAGGTCACCCCGAGCGGCAACATGAGCGTGTTCGTCGAAGGCATGGGCGTCGCTACCGGCATCTGCTTCGATCACGAAGGAAACCTCTACGTCGGCGATCGCAGCGGCACCATTTTCAAGGTCGGGCCGAACCGCCAGATCTTCGTCTACGCCACGCTGGAGCCTTCCATCTCCGCTTATCACCTGGCGTGGGGACCGGATCATCATCTCTACGTCAGCGGTCCCACCACGTCAAGCTTCGACTGCATCCACCGCGTCGCGGATAACGGCGACGTAGAGGTTTTCTATCGCGGACTCGGACGCCCGCAGGGCATGGCTTTCGACGCCGCGGGCAACCTCTATTCCGCCGCTTCGCACATGGGACGCAAGGGCGTTGTGCGCATCAAGCCCGATCGCACGATCGAGCATTTCCTCTCAGGCCCCAGCATCGTGGGCCTCGCGTTTTCGCCGTCGCGCGCCATGATCGTGGCGACCACCAACGCGATTTACCGGGTCGATGTGGGCATCCGCGGTTACCAGCCTTTCTGAATGAACGCTGAGATTATCGCCGTCGGTTCGGAGATGCTCACGCCGGACCGTCTGGATACCAATTCGCTTTTTCTGACCGATCAGTTGAACCTGCTTGGCATCGAAGTGACAGCCAAGCATGTCATCGGCGACGATCGGGAAAGACTCGCCGCCGCCATTCGGCGCGCCGTCTCCGCGGCGCAGATCGTCATCGTCTCGGGTGGGCTGGGCCCTACCGAAGATGACGTGACGCGGGACGCGGTCGCATCGGCGATTGAGCGCCGCCAGATTTTCAACGCGGAAATCAGCGGCGGCATCGAAGAGCGTTTCCGCCGCATGAACCGCGCCATGCCGGAGATCAATAAGCGCCAGGCAATGGTCATCGAGGGCGCGCATATTCTTTCGAACGATCGCGGAACCGCTCCCGGCCAGTGGATCGAGGAGGGCGGGGCAGTGATCGTGATCCTGCCCGGGCCGCCTCATGAACTGAAGTCGATGTTTACCCGCCACTGCGTGCCGCGGTTGGCGCGTCTTGCGCCTCCGCTTGCGATCCGCACGCTGGTTCTGCGCGTGGCGGGCATGTCGGAATCGGATCTCGATCAGACGATCGCGCCGATTTATAAGAACTACGACAACCCGGTCACAACGGTTCTGGCGCATAACGGCGACATTCAGGTACATCTTCGCGCCCGCTGTGCGACGGAAGGCGAAGCGATGAAGTTGCTGGCCGAAGTCGGCGGGCAGATTGACGCCGCGCTCGGCGATCGCATTTACTCCCGAAACGGAGATCCGCTCGAAGCGGTGATCGGACGGAAACTGACGGACCTTCATGCCTCTCTGGCGGTGGCCGAAAGCGCCACCGGCGGAGGACTCGCCGAGCGCATCACCAGCGTCCCCGGCAGTTCGGCGTATTTCCTCGGTGGCTTCGTCACCTATTCGAGACGGATGAAGACCGAACTCCTCGGCGTCCCCGAGGAACTGCTCAAAGAGTTCGGCGCGGTGAGTCGCGAGACCGCCGAAGCCATGGCCAATGGCGTTCGCCGGCGCACCGGCGCCACATGGGCCATCTCGATCACGGGGAACGCCGGACCCTCCACCGATGGCGAGGAGGCCCCCGTTGGCACAATGTTCATCGGACTGGCGGGACCGCGCGAAACGACAGTAGGACACCGCGTATGGCCCGCGAGTGACCGGCCGCGCGTGCGCGCTTTCGCGGCGCAGATGGCTCTCGACATGCTCAATCGCAAACTCGGTTAGCCGCGCGCGATTCGATATCCTCAAACCAGCACATGCCGGATCGCCTCAGCATGCACGCTCCCGTGCTGGTCAACACTCTTGGCCATTGCGCGGGCGCGATCGTCTTCGGCATCCTGCTCTACTTCCTGGTGATCCAGTGGCGGCGTGATCTGGAGGGCCGAAGCGCGCTGCCCTGCATTGCCGCCGGACTCGCCCTTCTCTGGAATCTGGGATCCCTCATCGGGATGGCGACAGCTCCTGGCGATACGTTTTCAGACGCCGTGGTCGCGTCGAGTTTCGCGGTGCTGAGCCTGCTGCCCGCCGTGCTGCTGCACATTTCTCTCCGAGGCAGGCGAACCATGCTCGTCGTCAGCGGCTACGTTGTCAGCGCGGTCGCCGTCGGACTCCACTTCGCCGACCTCATTACGGTCGCCGCGCGGTTTCACTACGCCGCAATCCTTCTCGTGACCCTCGGCTTCGCGACTCTCACCGCCATCGAACTCACTGCCGAACTCGCGGGAAAAGAGAAAGACGGCAGCGGCAAGCGCCTCGCCGGCGCCATGGTGCTTTTCGTTCTGGCGATTTCGTTCGTGCATTTCCGCGCGGGGCATCAGGCGCCGGGCTGGTCGGGAGAGGCTGCGCTGCATCATGCCGCCATTCCGCTCGCGCTGTTCGTCCTCTTGCAGGATTATCGTTTCCTGCTGCTCGACGCGTTCGTCCGGTTCCTGACGAACGCCGTCCTTGCGGCCGTCACCGTGTGGATCGCGCTTGCTGTCGAGACCCGCTTTCCGGTTACTCCGCTCAGCGCGCGACAGCCGTTCTATTCGGCGCTGGCGTTTGTTGCGGCTTGTCTCCTGCTGAGCCTGTTCGCCTTCGTTCGCGCCAGGACGCAACGGCTCCTTACGCGGGTCGTTTTTCTGCGGGCAGGAGAAGAACGCGCGCTCGCCACGCTCCGCCAGCTGGCCCAGGCGGCGAGTTGCGATGCCCGGTTTCTTCAGCAGGCAACGGAGGTGGTACGCGAAGCATTCTCCGTCAGGCAGGTCGAGCTTTCTGAAGATACTGCCGGCCGCTTCGCCGGCTTACGGCACGCGGTTCCCGTTATCGAGCCGGCCGTATACGGCTCGGCGGCCTGGGCGCAGGCCCTTGCGCCACTGCGATTCTCCCGCGGCGACGTCCATGTGCTCCAGCTTGGTCCCCGCTCCGGTGGCCGCCGTTATCTGAGTGAAGACATTGAGCTGCTGGACCGCATGGGCAGCATGATCTGCGAACAGATCGAACGCATGCGGAACTCCGAGATGCAGGCACTGGTCTCAAGCGCTGAGTTGCGCGCTCTGCAGGCGCAGATCAATCCGCATTTCTTCTTCAACGCGCTGAACACCCTTTACGGAACCATTCCCCGCGAGAGCGCCACCGCCCGGCGATTGGTCCTCAATCTCGCCGAATTGTTCCGGCTTTCCTTCGCTTCCGACCGTACGTCGATTCGAATCGAAGAGGAGCTTCGGATTGTCCGGGCCTACCTGGAGATTGAACAGTTGCGTCTGGGCGCCAGGCTCAGTACGGAAATTGAAGTGGACGATGCGGCGCTGCAGTCCGAAGTGCCGGTCCTTTCCATTCAGCCACTGGTCGAGAATGCCGTCAAGCACGGAGTGGCGGCGCGATCCGGACCGGGTTTCGTGCGCCTTCGCGTACGAGCCGATGAGGGCGTCGTCTCGATCGAAGTCACGAATTCCGGCGATTTCCGGATCGAGGAGAGCAGCAGCCGGGGTACCGGCGTCGGTCTTTCCAACGTCCGCCGCCGGCTGGAACTTTGCTTCGGGGAACGCGGCCGGCTCGACATCGGCAGCGCCGATGACCTCACCACGGTCCGTTTCTCGGTTCCTCTCAGAACCGCCATGGCGACCGTACGCTGACGATCGGTGTACCGCTTCTCAGCAGCCGAGGAACGCAGTCCACTGCCGCGTGGCCTGTCGATTGTGTTTTCGAAGCGCGCCGAGCCCTCGCATCGCGCTGTTCCGGCTTTTGAGGAGCCGGATTCCGGTCCTGGCGATCTCCCCGGCGTCGTCCACCGCGGCTTTCCAGCTATCCGGAGCCCACTCGATCGCTTCCGAAACCACGCTCGGAACCCCTTCGGCCACTCCGTCCGCTGTCACCACGTTGAAGCTTTCCGTGTAGCTCGGCTGGAGCAGCAGGTGCATGTGGCGCACCGTCTGGCGGAACTGCGGCCACGTCTGCCAGCCGTTTTCCACCAGCCTGACGTGCGGAAGCCCGTGCATCATCTGACGAACCGCGTCGAGTACCGGGCCCGCGCCTTCGTTCCGGCCCGAAGAGA
>DASZUZ010000245.1:0-3370 GCA_035547415.1 Bryobacteraceae bacterium
TCCGCGCGTTCGCCGCCGCTGTTACCGCGGCGCGGCGAACGCGTTTTTTCTGCCTTATTCCCTCTCTTCAATAGTGCTCTGCTGCCGGAGCCACTTCCGCTTCACATCCGGCCAGAATTCCTTCAGCACCTGCGACACCGCGTCCGTTCCGATCTGCGTGAACATACGCTCCATCGTCGGACCGAACCCCACCTGATCGGGATAGTATGAGTTCGCGATCGAGGCGGTGATTCCGTTCCCGAGGCATTCCGGGATATTGAACGTCCACCTGCCGGCATCGTTCCGAGCCACTGCGACGCGACTGACGGCCCAGCCGACTCTCACCCACATTGACCCATGGCCCCGCCGGAAGTAGCGCGGATCCCGATGGAAGATCGTGGGGAGGATGGCCTCGGTCATATAGTTCCCGATGTCCTGATCCGCGACGGCAGTTACATAGCGGTGCGCATACCCCTTGAGGCCATGCCCGAAGGAAGGATTCTCATCCGCCGAAAGCCCGAGCCCCGCGAATACGCCGGCCATCAGGAACGATGGACCGTCCAGCGTGTCGCTCGTTGCGATGGACCATTTCTGCCGCACGGTCAGCGGCGAAAAGGGCAGATCCCCTTCCGCCGTTCCGTAGTTGGGTAAAACGCCGAACGCATGCCTGTCCGGCGCCATTTCAGGCTGCCCGGGAACCCGTTCCTGGCTGGGGAGGACCGCATTCCCGCCGGTGACGGCGCCGCCTTCAACCGTGGCGGCGGAATCGGAATCGGGCATCTGCGCCCGCCCGGGGCAGGCGAACAGCGTAATCGCCGCAAAATATAAAGCGCAATTCCGCATCATGCCAGATGGAGTTCGCTCCTGATATAACCCGCACTCCAGGAAAAAGACGCAAAACTTCCTTTTCTGTTTGCGCCGATGGAGATACGCGGAAAGCGACGCGCGAATTTACCGGGGATCGAGCAGACTGTTCACGAGACTGGTCAATTCGGTCATTCTGTAAGGCTTCTGCAGATATCCTGAAATCCGGCAATCCCGGAATCGTTCCTCCGCCTCGACCTGCGCGAAACCGCTGGAAACGATAATCCGGAGGCCGGGCCGCATTTCCCGCAACCGCGCGAGCGTCTCGCCGCCATCCATAACCGGCATCTTCCAGTCCAGCAGGATGAGGTCTATCCGGTCTCCAAGCCGCTGGAACAGGTCCAGAGCCGCTTCTCCCGAATCGGCCAGCAGGACTTTCCGGCCGGCGCGCTCGAGCGCCACCTTTACAATCTGGCGGACCACGGTCTCATCGTCCACGACCAGGATGAAGGGTCCCGCCTCCGTCGCTTCCGTCTCATTCTCCGAGGCTTCAGAAATGGCCGGGAAGTAGAGCCTCATCGCGGTTCCCTGCCCCATGGACGTGTTGACCCGCATCAGCCCCCGGTGGGACCGGACAATTCCGGCCACGGCGGCGAGTCCGAGTCCCCGGCCAAGGAATTTTGTCGTGAAGAACGGTTCGAATATCTTGCCGACCGTCGCGGCGTCCATGCCACAGCCCGTATCGCGGACTTCAAGCCATGCGTAACGGCCGACGGGGTTGCCCTCATCGGGCATCACGTCGAAGTGTGCGCCTTCGCCGACCTGTTCGGAGCCGGTCGAGATCGTCACGGTCCCCCGGCCATCGGGGCCGATCGCCTCGGCTGCGTTCAACGTCAGATTCACCAGCGACTGCCGGATCTGGTTCGGGTCCGCCATGATCGCGGGCGCGCGGCCCGGACGCATTTCGAGAGTCACCTTCTTCGGCAGGGACGCGCGCACCAGCCCTTCGCATTCGCGCACAACGGCGCTCAGATCGAGGGTCTGGATCTGAGACATCGCTTTGCCGGAATAGGCCAGCAGTTGACGGGTCAATTCCGCGGCGCGTTCCCCTGCCTTGAGAATGGATTCGGCCATTTCCCGGTCTTCCGGCTCCGTGAGGACCTGTTCGAGCAACTGGGCATGGCCAATGATGCCGGTCAGCAGATTGTTGAAATCGTGCGCAATGCCCGCCGCAAGAAGTCCGATACTTTCGAGTCGTTGCTTGCGCCGTACGGTTTCTTCGGCGCGCATCTTATCCAGGGTCGATCGGATGCGGGCACGCAGGAGCGTCGGATTGACGGGCTTGAAAAGATAATCCTCGGCTCCCGCTTCGATGCTCCGGACCACGCTGTCCATTTCGTCGAGCGCGGACACCAGGATCACGGCGACGCCGCGGAGCACCGGATCACGCTTGATGGCGGCGAGAACTTCGAAGCCGTTCATGCCGGGCATCATTACGTCGAGCAGCACGATGTCGAACCGTGAGGCGCGCAGCATCGCCAGCGCCGCGGGACCGTCCTGCGCCGTCGCGACCTGATGCCCCTGCTTCTCCAGCTGACGCGACAACATGTCGCGGTTCAGTTCATTGTCGTCGACAACGAGGATCCGGCCGGCGCCTGAAACAACGTCCTCCGCCGGACCGGCTACAGACGGCGCTGTGTTCTCGGTCCGCTCAACTCGGTCCGCATCGAGGCTGTCCAGTAACGCGCCGGCTGCATTCCCGATTCGGGAGAGATCCGCCTGAGCGCCCGCGGGCATCGAAGCGCTCAATTCGCGCGCGCGGCTTCGGACTCGCGCGATGGAGCCCGAGAGCCGCTCCCGCAACAAGGTCAGCACGGAAACCGGAAGGCTGCTCTGCTCTCCCCCCGCCAGTTCCTGAACGCTGTCCAGCATGGCATTGGCTTCGGCGAGCAGACTCTCGAGTCCGGGGCGAAAGTCCGGATACTCGTCGAGCAGAATTTCGCTGTATCCGATGAGGTGATTCAGGGGAGTTCTAAGGCGGTGCCGCAACTCGGAGGCGGCTATGGCGGGGACGGGGACCGAATCGTAACTCATGGGGACCAGCGCGCGGGCTGGAATAATCTAAACATCCCTGTTTCTCCGGATTGGAGCAACCGAAGAAGTAATCTTCTTCACTTCCGCGGACAGCGTTGCAGATGCCATTTCCGGCTGCTGTTAAGCTGAAGATCGCGGCAGGGGGCCAGGCTTCAGGATAACAATGCCAACGATTTTGCTCGTCGAAGACAACGAGTTCAACCGGGACATGCTTTCACGGCGCCTTCAACGGAAGGGATTTACCGTTTCGATCGCGGAAGACGGCGCCCGCGGCGTTGAACTCGTCCGTTCCGGCCATCCCGATCTCGTGCTCATGGATATGGATCTTCCGGTAATGGATGGCTGGGAAGCGACACGGCGCCTGAAATCCGACCCGGCGACGCGCGCGATCCCGATTATCGCGCTTACGGCGCATGCGATGCAAAGCGATTGCGAGCGCGCCTGGCAAGCGGGATGTGACGACTTCGCCACCAAGCCGATCGAGTTTGCCGCC
>DASZUZ010000246.1:0-2775 GCA_035547415.1 Bryobacteraceae bacterium
GGTACCCGCTCCTCCAGACTGCCGTAACTGAACAGATCGCACTGCTGAATGTCTTCGCCCCGCATATACTTCCAGGCGTACCTCTACCCCCTGAAGGTTACGGGATCTTGCGTTGATCTTAGTTTTTCAGCAACCTGCTAAACCAGGTCTGTTCAGTCCGGCCGTATACATGAATCCGTCTTTCACGTCGAAGATTCCCGGGAACCGCTTCTCCCATCCTCGATTCGCTGCCGGAACGTATTCCCGCGCGTTCGCTTCGAGCGCGTTTACGCCCGGCACGTGCGCGGCGATCCCGACCGAGTGGACCAGCGCGGCGCCCGGGCACGTCAGATCCTGCACACAACGGAACATCTTGTATTTCTGTGACGCGGCGGCGAGAAGCAGGGACTGCGACTGTCCCTTGCACGCTTTCAGCGCAACGCCCGTATATCCCATTTCGCGGGCCATCAGAAGCGCGTCGAGGCCCGTCAGCGATTCATCGATGACAACGGGACGAAGCTTCGCGGCTTCGAACATCGTGTTCGCGCGATTCGAAGCAAGATCGCGGGCGGTCGGCTGCTCGATGTACTGGACGCGGTCGAATGCCCCGGGAGCCTTCTCCTTCAGGCGGCGATCGAATTCAAGAAGGTACTGGACGTTCGGGCAGCGCTCGTTGAAGTCGAGCGAATAGATCCACTCCCGCACGCCTCTTTTCGCCTGGCAGACGGTGGCGACACGGTCAATGCTCACCACGCGATCGACATCCCAGGCAAGATCGTTACCGTTCAGTTTGATCTTGATCGCGGTGACTCCGTTGTAGGGAATCCACTGTTCGAGCGTTTCGGGCAAACCGTCGCGGACAGGCTTTCTCACGTCCGACGCCGTGAGCGGATCGGAAGCCCCGGCCGAATGATACATCCGGATGCGGGGAGCCGGCCTGGCGGCAACGTACTGATCGAGATACTCACCCCGGAAATCGCCGTTGAGGTAGTGTGAGAGATCGTAACGAACGAACTCCCTGCCGGACGCCGCGAAACTGCTGCGCTCATGCAGTTTGCCGAACGCGTCGTGCAGCGCCGCATCGACGGGGCTCGCCGTCACCAGCGTGCAGAGCTTCGGAATCGATTGCGAAAGCCGCATTTCACGGGATATCGCGCTGGCGGCTTTCAGATATTCGGGCTCGAGAGCGCGGTTGACATCCAGCGGATGGGCGTATTCGGAAAAGCCCCGCGTCAGATCGGCAATCCGTCCGGCCAGCGCCTTCATCGCCGCAAGCGTGGTCTCGTAGGGAAGATCCGGGGCCGGAAATGACCACACGTTGCCGAGCGGCATGGATGCCCCGCCCTCAGCCGTCTTGCCTCTCTTGGTTCGCAACCGGCATCGGACATTCAGCAGCGTGACGCGGTCGACTTCCTTACCGCCGAACTTGTATGGAGCGCGGTATCGATAGTCCTCAAACGTCGTTGAAAGGTCTTCGATCCGGGCGTCGGTCGCGCGGGTGCCCAGCAGCAGCGCCGGCATTCTCAGAACCTCACGGCGCTTGAGACGTGCCGCCGAATCGCCGATCATTTCCGATAACTTATCAGACGCTCAGACGCCGGAGGAGTTCGAGGCCGGCCCTGATGTCACGCAGACGTTGCTCCGGATCCCGCGCCTCCCGTTCAATGAAAAGCGGACCGCTGTAGCCTGCATGCCGGAGCGCCGCGAGAAACCTCTCCATCCCCACGGATCCCTGGCCCAGAGGTTTTTCTTCGCCCAGCGCGTTTTCCCCGGCGGGCGCATCGCCGTCCTTGCAGTGAACCGAAAGAACGTGTTCGCCGACAAGTCCCAGCGCCTCGATCGGATCTCCCGTGCCATACAGGATCATGTTGGCCGGATCGAAATTGATCCCGACGTTATCTCGGTTGACGTCATGGATGAACTCGAGCAGCACCTCGGCGGTTTCCTGCCCCGTTTCGAGAGCGAACGTCAGATTTCGATGTCCCGCCTCATCGGCGATGCGGCGCACCATCTCGCGAACGGCGATGAAATCGGGATCTCTGACGTTATCCGGGACGAAACCGACGTGCGTCGCGACGCCCGGCGCGCCGATCTGCGCCGCAAAGTCGATCACGGCGCGCATCCTCTTTTCGCGCTCCTCGCGCGTGGCGCGCGGCGTAAAACCGACAGTGCTCTGTACGGCGGGAATGTCGGCGTAGCTTTCGCCGTCGAAGGCGGCGAAAACCGTGTAAACCCTGAAACTGGCGGCTGCCAGGGCGCGGCTCCATTCGGGAGCGCACTTCAGATCGAGGTCGCCGGGGATACCCATCTGTCCGCAGCGGACGCCGAGACTCGTCAGTTGTTCGACGGTCCGGACGGGATCGCCATCCGCCCAAAACATCACACCGATTTCATGAGGTTTCAATGACTTTTCCATTTCGGGCACGCGATTCCAGCATAAACCTCATCAGGACGACGGCCTGCGCGGACTGTTCTGGCGGACACAGACCCGGCGGACGCCCTTCCTGCACACACTCCGTGAAGTACCGCAGTTCCGCCTCGAAGGGGTCGATTTCCTCGAGCGGCAGCACGGACGACTCGCCATCCCGCCCGAAAAATTCCAGTCCCCGGGTGTTGGCGGAAGACCATTCGAGCGTCCCTTTATCCGTAACGATCGTAAATTCCATCGAGAACGGGAAGGATTTCGGGTGATGCCATCCGCCCGTGACGATCACGGGACCCATGCCGGGGTAGGTCAGCTCCGCATGGAGGATATCGATCCCCGCGGCCAGATCCTCATAGCCCGTGGCGTGGACA
>DASZUZ010000247.1:0-6833 GCA_035547415.1 Bryobacteraceae bacterium
AACGGAATTTCGGTGGGGCCCACAGCCAGAAACCGGTGCCCGAAGGCGTAAATCCGGTTGCCGTCGATGCAGGTCAGGGTACCGTCGGCGCCGACGCCCATATCGCCGGTCATCAGCTCGACACTGATCATGGAGCCCGGCTGCAGTTTCGACGTGTCGCCCAGACGATCTTCCGGTTTGCCGCCGAGCGAAATGCCTTGCCGTGGCTCGAGGCCCAGCGCGCGCAGACCGGGAGCGAAGCGCTCGATCGCGGCGGAGGTG
This sequence comes from Bryobacteraceae bacterium, assembly GCA_035547415.1. Taxonomy (GTDB): domain Bacteria; phylum Acidobacteriota; class Terriglobia; order Bryobacterales; family Bryobacteraceae; genus BOG-234. The sequence goes on from DASZUZ010000247.1 coordinate 262, forward strand.
AATCCGCTGAGCGAAATGGGTGTCGCGACATCCACCATGCGCGCCGCGCCCGAGGAGACGGCGTTGTCACGGGCCGGGAGAAGAGACGCGAGATCGCCGGAAGCCGGAATGTTTCGCGGAGCGGGCGGCCTCACGTCCGTAAGCGAATCCACCCGCAGCATCTCTTCAATGGGCCGGATACCCGCGATCGGATCTTTGGCGAACGGAAAGGCCATGGCGACCGCGCCGATGAGCTTCCCTTCTATATAGACAGGGCTTCCGCTCATGCCCTGCATGACCCCCGTGTGCTCGAGGGGGCCACCGGAGAGGCGGGCCAGAATGAGCGACTGCTTCGGTCCGGTGTTTTCGAGGACGCCGAGGATTTCCGCCTGAAATTCCTCTACCTTGTCGCCGGTGAAAACTGTTTTTCCGATGCCATGCTGCCCGGCACGAACATCTTTCAGCGGCATGATGGAGATCGCGGCGTCCGCAAGGCATCCTGTAAGACACAAGAGCAACGCCGTTCGTGCGATCCTCGTCACATTTTCAGTGTAATTCCGTATATCGACCATAAGGAGCGCGGCTATGAAATGAAACGGCAATGTTATGCTGAATACTCGTACATGACACCCGTTCTCGCCGGGTCTCCGCCGTCCAGCAGGACTCCGACCACGCTTCCGTGGGCCACTATCGGGTGTGTTTCAGCCCTTCTGGGCATCTGTTACTGGCCAGTCCTCTATAAGCTTGCCGTTCAATGGTTTGACGACCCCGACATGGGGCATGGTTTCTTCGTCCCTCTGATAGCAGGTTACATCGTCTGGCAAACCCGCGATCGGATTGCCGACAAAGTCCCTAAGCCGAACTGGTGGGGCCTGGTTATTATTGCCTGGGCCGCGATCCAGCTCTATCTGGCAACTCTCGGGGCCGAACTGTTTCTCGCCAGAACTTCTTTCGTGATCTCGATTATCGGCGCTGTCCTGTTATTAGGCGGAACCGAGTATCTGAAGATCTTTCGATTTCCGCTATTCCTCCTGTTCTTCATGGTACCGATTCCATCGGTCATTTATAACTCGCTTACATTTCCGCTGCAATTGCGGGCCAGCGAGGCGGCCGAACATGCGATCGATATCCTGGGGATCCCGATTATCCGCGAAGGCAATGTCCTCGAGCTGGCAACGCAGAAACTCAATGTGGTTGAGGCGTGCAGCGGCATCCGATCGTTGCTTACCCTGACGTTCTTGTCTCTGGTGTACGGGTACTTCGCCGAGAGGCGGACCTGGCTAAGAGCGCTACTGTTTTTCGCGACAATTCCCATCGCAATCATCGCGAATGCCGGACGGGTCACCATGACGGGAATCGTTTCCCAGTTCAAGCCGGAACTGGCGGAAGGCCTTTTTCATGAGGCCGAGGGCTGGGTCATCTTTATGATCGCTTTCGCCATTCTGGTTGTGTTTCATCAGGCGGTTGCGCGCGCCGTATCCATAGGTCAGAAGAAAGCATGAAGCATTTTCTCAATAGTAAGTATGCTCGCGCTTTGACGCTCGTACTGGTGCTCCAGGCGGTATTGTTCTATACCGCCTCGAGAGGCGAGAAAACGCCATCGGCCATGCCTCTTTCCGGATTCCCGACTGCATTCGGAGGCTGGCATGTCGTCAGCGAAGGAATCATCGAGAAAGAGGAACTGGACGTTCTGAAGGCGGACGATGTTCTGACGCGGGTCTACGGTAATGAGCAGGGCGCGCAATGCAGCCTGTTCATCGCGTACTTCAAGACGCAGCGCACGGGACAGTCGCCGCACTCCCCGAAGAACTGCCTTCCCGGAGCCGGGTGGCAACCGGTTCAGGGCGCGTCGAGCAAGATCGACATTCCGGTCGGCGGGGAGACCCTTCACATCAATCACTTTCTGGTTTCGCGCGGCAATGACGCGAGCCTGGTGCTGTATTGGTACCAGTCGCAGGGCAGAGTGATCGCCGATGAGTTCGCCGCGAAGTTTTACCTCATCGAGGATTCCATCCGGAAGCATCGGAGCGATACGTCGCTGGTGCGCGTGGTGGTGCCGGCTCCGCAGGGATTGCAGCAACTTTCCGATCGGATCGGAACGGATTTCGTAAAGTCCGTTTATCCGGTTGTCAAAGGCTACCTTCCGCAATAACGGAAATCCGCGCTTTAAGCAAACGCTCACTCGGTGCGCAATGACGCCATCGGGTCGACTCGGGAGGCTCGCCGCGCCGGCGCGTAAGCCGCCAGAATCGCGACCACAAGCAGCAGGAACATCGTCCCGAGCAAGGTAATGGGGTCCGCGGGCTCGAGACGATACAAAAGGGACGACATCAGCCGCGCGGCAATCAACGCGCCGATCAAACCAGCCGCGATTCCTCCGGATACGAGCGCCACTGTCTGCTTCATGACCTGACGCCGGACGGCGGACGCCGTTGCCCCGAGAGCCATCCGGATGCCGATTTCCTGCGTGCGTCTTCCGACCGAGTAAGAAACCACGCCGTAGATGCCGATCGAAGCGAGCAGCAGCGCCGCCACTGCAAACGCGCCGAGCAGCATCACCAGAAACCGGCGCGGCGAGACGGCGCGTTCGATCAATTCGCTCAGTTCGTGGTACTCGGCCGTTGGAAGATTCCCATCCACCGACCGCAGCGCTCGCTGAATGGCGGGTACGGCCGAGGCAAGCGGGACACGGGTTCTGACAACCAGTTCGACGGACCCTTTCGATGCCTGGGTCAGTGGCAGATAGAACTCCAGTCCTCCTTCTTCCTCGAGTGCCTGATGGCGAACGTTACCGACCACCCCGACGACGCGCCGCTCACCGCTCGCGGACACAATCTGTCCGAGCGGATTCTGTCCAGGCCAAAGACGGCGAGCCATCTTCCGGTTCACGACGATCACTTTTTCACTCGTGGACGTGTCGCGAGCATCGAAATCCCGGCCCGCGATGAACGGGATTCCCATGGTGCGGAGATAGCCCCGGTCGACCAGGCGGGGATGACCGAGTGGCATTTCTCCTTTGGGATACTGGACCCCGCGGGCGGCCACACCCCAGCTGCGGTCGCGACTGAGCGGCAACGCGTCCGTGATTCCCGCGGACGCAACGCCGGGAACGGCTTCCACCGCGCGAACCAGCCGCTCATAAAAAGCATCCTGCTGAGCCGGGGTGGAGTACTTCTGTCCGGTGTCGACGCGCCAGGATGCCGCATTTTCCGGCCGGAATCCGAGGTTCACATCGAGGACGCGAACAAAGCTGCGCAGAAGCAATCCGGCGCCTACGAGAAGCACACACGCGAGCGCGACTTCAGAGATGACGAGCGCGCCGCGGGTCCAGGCAGCGCCGCGCCCTTCCAGCATGCCGCGTCCGGCATCCTTCAGCGCACCGGCGTCTTTGTGGCCGGAGGTCTGGATCGCGGGAATCAGCCCGAACAGGAAGGCGGTCGCCAGAGTCACGATCGTTGTGAAGAGCAGCGCCGTCGAGTCCATTCTCACGGTACGCAATAGCGGGATGCTGAAGCCCTGAATGGCGGAGAGCGAGCGGATACCAACCCATGCGAAGATCAGGCCCAACAGCGCGCCGAGAATCGACACGAAGAGGCTTTCGGTCAGCATCTGGCGAATGAGGCGAGTTCTCCCGGCGCCAAGCGCGGAACGAATCGCCATCTCTTTGCGGCGCGACGCGGCCCGCGAGAGCATCAGATTCGAAAGATTCGTGCAGCCGACGAGCAAAACCGCGGCGACCGCGCACAACAGCACGAGCAGCCCGCGGCGGAAGCGGCCCGTGAGATATTCCTGCAGCGGAGTCAGTTTCGCGCCGAATGTCCAGCGGTCGGGATGCGCCCGGCGAATCTGCTCGTTGATCACGTCGAATTCCGCCTGCGCCTGCTGCACGGTAACGTTCGGCCGCAGGCGGCCGAGCACCGCGAGCGTATTGCCCCATCGGTCCGTTTCCTGAGAGAGAGGGAATGGAACGAGAATGTCCACGCGCGATCCGGGCGTGAACATCGTGCTGAAATCGAACGAGGCGGGAAGCACGCCGACCACTCGTACGGATCTGTCATTGAGCGTGAGAGCGCGGCCAATAATATTCGGATCGGCGCCGAAACGCCGCTGCCAGAGGCCGTGCGTCAGGATAACGGCCGGAGAGCCCTGCCATTTCGCTTCTTCTTCCGTGAAGCCGCGCCCGAGCGCGGGCTGAACGCCGAGAAAGCTCAGGAAGTTCTGCGAAACATCGACGCCAACCAGCCGCTCCGGATCGCCCGCGCCCACCATGCTGTAAGTTCCGTAGTCGAAAAAGGCGAACCATGCCGCCATGTCTTCCATGGTGCGGGTCGAGCGACGCCAGTCGAGATAGTTGGCGACCCTCGACGTGACGGAAGAGAGATCGCCTTCGCGGCCCGTGTTGGAAATGAGTACCAGGCGGTCCGGCTTGCTCACCTGCAGCGGACGAAAGAGGAGCGTGTTGACTACGCCGAAGATCGCCGTGTTGGCGCCGATGCCGAGGCCAACGACCAAAATGGCGGTGGTGAAAAAGCCTTTATCGCGGCGGAGCGATCGGGAGGCGTAGCGGATGTCCTGAGTGAGGCTGTCCCAGCGCATAATGCAGATAACTTGTGGCGACCCGAAACGTTACACGGATCGGCACAAGCTCTTTGACGATGGGAAACGATCGCGGTTGGTTAACTGCCGTAGAGCCAGGGGTGCGCATCGCGCATTTCAGCGGCGATCGATTCCGCCGCCTCGATATTGACGAGTTCTCCCTTGCCGATGCCCGGGCACCATTTACCCGTCTTGTGCCAGGCCTGCCGGCTTTCAAGCAATTCCGGCCAGAAGGGGAAAGTCCGGCACTGCATGGGTTTGACGGCGTGGACCGAGCACCCGCCGTCCTTCAGAAATTCGCATTGCGCGTAGCGCGGCACGCGCAGACGGCGGACGTTCTTCGTGCGATAGACGTAACGCTTTTCGAACTCCGCCGTGCCGAGGTTGAGGTGCGCGGCCAGCCGGACGATGTCGTCCTCCGTGAGGTAAACGAAGCCCTGCTGCTCACAGCAGCGGACACAGCCCGGCTGGCACGCGAATCTCATTTCTTCTGATAACCCGCGGGAATCTCGAAGACGGAGGCGGGAATGCTGTTCGTCGAAAAGTCGGTCGAATCCATCGTGATCTCAACCAACGCTCCCGAGCCGGAGGACGATGCGGCGGGCGATCCGCCGCCCATTCGCGCAAGCGCCTGCGCGGCGGCCGCCGCCTGAGGTCCGCCCTGGGCTTTCATGGCTTCGAGGCGGGCGCGGGCCTGCGCCATCGCGTCCTGCATTTGTCCCCTCTGCGCCGAACTGACCGCCGGCGCGCCGGCGGATTTGAGTCGAATGATCTGCTCGACGGGTACCCCGTTCATCGACGTCATTTTCCGCTGCATCTCGGCGATCGCCGCATGCATGCTGGAATTCCCGGACGGACCCGCCGCACCCAGCATGAATTTACTCCCGTTTTTCCGGAAGAATTCGTGCAATTCACTGGCGCCGGGCACATCGGGAGAGAGCCACATATCCATTTCGACCTGCATCTTACCCATCTGACGGGCCTGAGGACTCTCCATCTCCATGGTCAGAATCGCTTCATTCGAATTGAAGCCGTTGATGACTTTCTTCTGGCCGGTCTCTTTGACATCCACCTTCGCATCGATATTGCCGGCGTCGGCCGCCCCGGTCATATCGCTGAAACTGCGCACTGTGTATGTTTTCGCGGCATTATCGAGGGTCGTGATGGTCTGAGCATCGTAATCGAGGATCGTCGCCGTATTCCCCGAGTCGACTTTCATCTTCTGACCCTTGAGCGAAATGGTCGAGACCTCGGGAACGCCGCGGCCATTCGCCATCATTCCCGCCATCATGCCTCCGGTGGATTTCCGGGTTGTCTTATAGCTGAAGTCAGCGTGCGCCGCCGTGGTCAGCGCCAAAGCGATCGTTGCCGTCACGAATGTCTTCAAGTCCATCCTCCGTTCCGCCGATTATGGCATAAGCGGCTGGTAGAATCCGTACCGTGCCGAACACGAATCGTGATGAAGAAATCGCTTTAGTGACGGGAGCCTCCAGGGGCCTGGGACGCGCAATCGCAAAGCGTCTGGCGGCGGACGGCGCCGCCGTGGGCGTGAACTATGTTTCCAGCGCGGAGGCCGCCGAGAGCCTGGTCGCGGAGATCCGGCAGAACGGCGGTCGCGCCACTGCGGTGAAAGCCGACGTCGGAGATCCGGCGCAGGTGGCGGAGATGATCGGCCGGGTGACATCGGAATTCGGTCCGCTCACGATTCTCGTGAACAACGCGGGCGTAGCGTATCGCGCCACGCTCGAGACCTTCGACGTGGCGGGAATGGAGCGGATGCGCAGGACGAACGTGGACGGGCTGATCCATGTCACGCGCGCCGCGGCGGCGGGCATGCGAGAGCGCGGTTACGGGCGGATCGTGAACCTCAGTTCGATCGCGGGTCACGGCACGGCCCTCGCGGGGAACGCGTTCTACGCCGCGACGAAGGCCGCCGTCTCGATTCTGACAAAGCGTTTCGCAATGGAACTGGGTCCGCACGGAATAACCGTGAATGC
>DASZUZ010000248.1:0-6172 GCA_035547415.1 Bryobacteraceae bacterium
TTCTTCTGTGTACAACACCTGTCGCTGCAGGTTACTTTCTTCGACGTAATCGCGATCGATCAGCCGCAGCGATCCGACGCCGGCGCGAGCAAGCAACGAAGCTTGTACTGTTCCCAGGGCGCCGCAGCCCACAATGACGGCGGTCGCGGCGGAAAGATGAGTCTGGCCCTCAAGGCCAAACGGTGTAAATCGAATCTGGCGGCTGAAACGTTCCACGTATATGGCTGCATGGTAGCAGCCACATCCGGCTCAATCAGCGGTGATTAAACGCGGATAGAGAACCGGCGTGCGCAGGCGCCTCGGCGGGCAATCCGACACGCATTTCTTTCCAGTTGTAATCGAACTCTTTGCCACAGTCGAGGCAAACGACGTAAGTCCCTTTTCGGCCTCCGTCAGCGGAGAGTGAAGTTTGGCGAGAGGGAGTCAGAGGGAAGGTTGTTCTTTTGTGCGAGCAACCAAACATAGCGTTCAACAGCGAGGAGATCATTCTTCGGCCCCTTCCACTTACATAGATTCAGTGCGGCAGCACGTGGTTGCATTGCAGCAATCGCGCTTCCACGCAGGGACACTAAGGTAACGCTGAATACAGAATGAATCGTGCCTATCAGTTAGCGGAGTTGCGCGGCGATGGCGTCCGCGATTTGCCGTCCGTGGAAGCGACCGTTCTCGATAAAAATCTCATTGGTGTGCATTCCTGCCACAATAACGCCCGCCAGGAACACGCCTTTTCGCTCACTTTCAAGCGTTGTCGGATCGGTTTTCGGCTTCAGAGTGTCGGGCTCGAGGGTGATTCCCGCGGCATTGAGAAATTTCAAATCGGGACTGTATCCGGTCAGCGCGAACACGAATTCATTCGGATATGAAATACGGCCTTCGGGCGTGTCGAGCACAACCGAATCCGGAAGGATCTCGACGATGCGGCTATGGAAAAACGCTTTGATCTCGCCGTTCTTGATGCGGTTCTCGATGTTCGGCTTGATCCAGTACTTCACATGGTGATGAATGCCGGGACCGCGATGGACCAGCGTCACGCGCGCACCCGTCCAGTAAAGTTCGAGAGCCGCGATCGCCGCCGAGTTCTTCGCTCCTACTACGATCACGTCGTGATCGTAGTAGGGATGCGGCTCCTTGTAATAGTGGAGGACTTTTGGCAGTTCTTCGCCAGGGGCCTTCAGCAGATTGGGAACGTCGTAATAGCCGCTCGCGATCACGATCTTCTTTACCTGGTAGAAGCTCTTCGTCGTCTGCACCGTGAAGCGGTTGTCTTCTCCGGTGAAACCCTCCACGCGCTCGTACTGATGGATGTTCAGCTTGTAGTGTTCCGCCACGCGCCGGTAATACTTCAAAGCCTCCGTGCGATTGGGCTTATCGTTGAGGCTCGTCATCGGAATGTCACCGATCTCCAGAAGTTCCGGAGTGGTGAAGAACGTCATGTGCGTCGGATAGTGATAGATCGAGTTGACGACGCAGCCTTTATCGACGATGAGCGTGTTGACGCCACGTCGCTTGAGTTCGATGCCGCAGGCGAGTCCTGTGGGCCCGGCGCCGATGACGACGGCGTCAAACTCGTTCACAGTTTGCTCTCGACCTCGGCAGAGATGCTGGCGAGCGCCTGCGGCAGTGCGGACGGATCTTTGCCGCCACCTTCCGCCATATCCGGCCGTCCGCCGCCTTTTCCGCCGACGGCCTGCGCGACCGTGCGCACAAGCGTTCCGGCCTGCACCTTCTTCGTCTGATCCGGTGTGACGGCGGAGACGATCGCGACGGCGCCATCTTCCGTGGAGGCAAGAACCACCACGCCGGATTTCCACTTGTTGCGGAGCGTGTCGGCGAGCGCGCGCATCTGCTGGCGATCGAGGCCTTCGACCTGAGCGGCGATGTACTTCACGCCGTTCTTCTCTTTGGCTTTCGCCTCGAGGTCGCGCGCGGCGGATTGCGCGATTTTCATCTTCAGCTGCTCGATCTGGCGCTCCTGATGGCGCTTCTCGGCAAGCAGCCGGTCCACCTGTTCCACCAGTTCCGGCTCCGCGACGCGCAGCATGTTCGAGATCCAGTGGATTGCATCCGTGGATTGCTGGTACTGCTGGACAGCCGCCTCGCCGGTAATCGCTTCGATGCGACGCACGCCGGCGGAGATGCTGCTTTCGGAAATGATCTTGAACATCCCGATGTCGCCCGTGCGCGAAACGTGCGTGCCGCCGCAGAGTTCCTTGCTGAAGTCCGGGATGGCGACCACTCGCACCTGTTCACCGTACTTCTCGCCGAAGAGAGCCATCGCGCCCGTCGCGATCGCTTCGTCGATCGCCATCACATTGGTCGTGACCTGCGTGTTGCGCAGGATCTGGTTATTCACCAGACGTTCGATCTCGGCAATTTCAGCCGGATCGAGCGCGGCGTAGTGAGTGAAGTCGAAACGGAGCCGCGGAGGCTCCACGACGCTGCCCGCCTGCTTCACGTGCGGCCCGAGCACCTGGCGAAGCGCCGCCTGCAAAAGGTGCGTCGCCGTGTGATTGCGCTGCGTGGAAAGCCGCTCGGGCGCGGCGACCTCCGCGCGCAGTTCGTCGCCGATGTGCAGCGGCTGCAGCGTCCTGATCTTGTGAACCGTCAGACCCGGCACGGCTGGATACGTGTCGACGACGGTTGCGACATGCTCGCCCGTGTGCACGTTATACAACTGGCCCCGGTCGCCCACCTGACCGCCGGTTTCGGCGTAGAAGGGCGTCTGGTTGAGCACCAGTTCGCCTTCCGTGTGCGGACCAAGGGTATCCACGAGCTGCTGGTTCAGCACAAGGCCGGTCACGGTGGAAATCGCGTCGAACTGATCGTAACCGAGGAAGCGCGTGCGGCCCTTTTCGAGCAACTGCTGATACGCGGGAACAATGACGCCCTTCTCGCCGCCCTTCCAACTGGCGCGTGCGCGCTCGCGCTGCTGGCGCATTTCGGCTTCGAAGGCTTCGCGGTCGATCTCGAATCCGCGCTCGCGCGCCATCTCTTCCTGCTCGTCGAGCGCGAGGCCGTAGGTGTCGTACAGCTTGAACGACACGGGACCGGGAACCGTCGCGCCGGAAAGGTTGGCCAGTTCGTCGCTGAAGACCTTCTCGGCGACGAGGAACGTTGTGGCATACCGGTGCTCCTCATCCTTCACGATGCGGGCAACGCGCTGCACGGATTCCATCAGTTCCGGATAGGCCGGCCGCATGAGTTCCGCGACGAAGCCCGTGAGTTCGTAAAGGTAGGGATCCTGTTTGCCGATCAGCCGGGCGTGACGCATGGCGCGACGCATGATCTTGCGCAGCACGTACCCCCGGCCTTCGTTCGACGGCAGCACGCCGTCGTGAATCAGAAATGCCGTGGCACGCGCGTGGTCGGCATTGATGCGCAGCGCGGTATCGACGCGATCGTTGACGCCGTAAGCCGTTCCGCACAGTTCGCCCGCGCGGTCGATGATCGGCCGGATCAGGTCCGTCTCATAATTCGAGATCTTGCCCTGCAGCACGGCGGCGATTCGTTCGAGGCCCATGCCGGTATCGATCGACGGACGCGGCAGCGGCGTCATCGCGCCGGATGAATCGCGGTTGTACTGCATGAAGACGAGGTTCCAGATCTCCACGAACCGTCCGCCGCCATCGAGCGGGAACTGCTCGTGCTCGCGGCCGGGTTCGGCGGCTTCGGGGCCCAGGTCGTAGTGGATCTCCGAGCAGGGTCCGCAGGGGCCGGTATCGCCCATCTGCCAGAAGTTGTCTTTCTCGTCGAGCCGGAAAATGCGCTCTTTGGGAACTCCGGCGACCTCCTGCCAGAGGCGCTCGGCTTCATCGTCTTCGCGGAAGACGGTTACGTAGAGCTTGTCTTTGGGCAGCCCGTAGTCTTTGGTGATCAGGTCCCAGGCGAACTCGATGGCTTCGGCTTTGAAGTAGTCGCCGAACGAGAAATTCCCCAGCATTTCGAAGAACGTATGGTGGCGGCGGGTGTAGCCGACGTTTTCGAGGTCGTTGTGTTTGCCGCCGGCGCGGACGCATTTCTGGGACGTCGTGGCGCGGGTGTAATCGCGCTTCTCGAGCCCCTGGAACACCTCCTTGAACTGATTCATGCCGGCGTTCGTAAACAACAGCGTCGGGTCATTCGCGGGCACGAGAGAACCCGAGCGTACGACGCGATGGCCGCGGGCATGGAAAAAGTCGAGGAAGCGCTGGCGGATTTCGTTACCGGTCACAGATGTCCTTTGAATGCGGGGATACTTTGATTATAGGATTCGACTGCCGGGCGGCAGACCGCGCGCGGCGGCATCATGGCCGGCGGAGCGCGTCAGGCGCGGGCCGCTCGCGTGAGAACTTCGTGCAGGCGTCGCGCCACGATCAGGTCCTCGCCGGGTTCGAGCATCCACACTCCGACCACGATGGTGTCCGGTCCGCCGGGCATCCCGGCGGATGCAGGGCGGGCGCTGCCCGTAGAAGGGTTGAGTTCGATGCTGGGCGTTCCCGCGCGGAGTTCGTGCAATACGTCGCGTGGCGCAATCTTCACCCGGTTCTGGTCATAGCGGATGAGCAGGTGGGGCACGTGGTTGGCCACGGGCGGAACCGCAATCTCGGTTTCGAGAGTCGGAATGCCCTTGAGTTGCCGCGCGATCCGGTCCGCGCGGCCGCGAAACTCGGCGTCCAGCGTTTCATCGGTCTGGCTGAGCAGCCAGTCGACGGCGGCCACCATACCGACAATTTGTTCCTTCGCGACCTTCTGACCCCGCGCCACTCCGTCATACGGATTGTTGTTGGCCGCCGCCGCGTCGATCAGGTCTTTCCTGCCCAGAAGCAGTCCGGCATTCTGCGGGCCCCGGATGCCCTTGCCGCCCGAGAAGGTCACCAGGTCGAAACCCATCTGCGTGTACTTCCAGAGGTTCGAAATGGGCGGAACGTCGGCGGCGGCATCGTTGAAGGTGGGGACGCCGCGCTCGCGCGCGACGCGGATCCAGTCCTCGCGCGAGATCTCGCCCGCTTCGGCGGCGTTGAAGAAATGGGCCAGCAGCGTTCTGTCGTTGAACGCAGCCTTATATTGTTCGAGGGTTTCGACTTCGACGATCTTCACGCCGCAGCACAGCAGGCCCTGATCGTAGCCGTAACGATGCGCCTTCTGCATGAGGATTTCGTTCTTCCGCATGCCGGCGACGTTGTTGGGTATGTCGCGAATGCCGCATTTGTTCGCGGCCATCAGCGCACCCGCCGCGCCGAGGGTCAGGGCGGACGAGGCTCCCGCGCTCACCAGCGCCGCCTCGCAGCGCAGTTTCTTTGCGATGTACTCGCCCGAGGCCTTCTGCAGGTCGGCGAGCCGCACCGGGTGTTTCGCCGCGCGCGCGACCGCTGCCTGGACGGAAGGCGGCATCGTGGAAGCGGTCAATGCCGTGTAAGTGCCGGCGGCATTGATGATCTTCGTGACGCCGAGTTTCTCATAGTAATCTTCGCCCTGCTCCATGGTCCGCCCGGCGGGTTTGGCGGCTTCGAGAAAACGAGCAGTCACGCCGCCCGCCGTCAGGTTCCGAAGAGCCGAGAAGAAACGCCTGCGTCCCGTCATGGAATCATCCTACGCCAGCGAAAGTCCGAATGGAGGCAGAGTCTTACGCGCAGAGCTTTACGACGAAGCTTTCCATCACGGTCCGGTCGTCCGGACGAGCGCTTCGCAGGTCCCGGTCCGTCTCGAAGATCAGCTTGAGCCCGCGCTCGAGCTGATCCTTCGTGAACTTCGATGCCGTGGTCGCCACCTGCTCCGCGCGCGAGCCCCACATCTGGATTCCGGAGCGCTGAAAATGCCCTTGTACCTGCTGAGCCCCGCGCAGGTTCGCCTCTTTGGCGGCCAGAGCCATGCGAAACTGCGTCGCGAGGAACGTGAGAGCCAGCGGCAGATACTCACCCTCGCGCACGAGAGCGTCGAGCGTATCGAGCGAACGCGCCCGGTCGCGACGTCCCAGCGCATTCACGAGCGCGAAGATCGTGCTCTGGCGGGCATCCGGCACCAGGAGCGGCAGGTCATCCGCCGTGATGGGCTTACCGTAAAGCGACAGTTTCTCGAGTTCAATCGCAATGCGCCCTACATCCGCCGCCAGCGCTTCGACGAGAGCTTCCGCCGCGCCGGCGTCGAGTCTGATATTGGCCGCGCGCGCGATCCGGTCGAGTTCCATGCGGGCGTC
>DASZUZ010000249.1:0-17735 GCA_035547415.1 Bryobacteraceae bacterium
AGCGCCTGCGCCGGTCATGAAGTGCATATTCATTCTCTTGCTTGCGGGAGCCATGGCGCACGCCGAAACATGGGATCGCCTCGTCGACCGGTACTTCGACGAAGCCGTTTTCAGATATAATCCGAGCGCCGCGACGACGAACGGTTTCCACTCCTTCGATACCGTTCTCGAGGATTTCTCGCAACCGGCGATACAGCGGCAGATCGCAGCCTTGCGCGCCTTCGAAGGCGAGATCGCCGGATTCCCTGGTAATCCGGCGGATCGGGATCTCCTGCTGGCGAATATTCATTCGACCCTGTTGGGGCTTGAATCCATCCGGATGTGGGAGAAGAACCCGGATGTCTACTCGAGCACCGCGAGCAATGCGGCGTTCGTCATCATGAGCCGGAAGTTCGCGCCGCCGGAAGAGCGTCTCCGGTCTCTGATCGCGCGCGAAAAGCAGATGCCGAAGCTCTTCGCCGATGCCCGAGCCAATCTCAGGAACCCTCCGCGCATTTACACGGAAGTCGGCATCGAGCAACTTCCCGGTATCCTCAGCTTCTTCGAATCGGATGTGCCGCTTGCCTTCAAAGACGTGAAGGACCGCGCCGTTCTCGACGAATTCCATCAGACCAACGCCGCCGTCCTGCAGGCGCTTCGCTCTTACGAAGCATGGCTGAAATCCGACCTGCTGTCGCGGTCGAACGGCGATTTCCGCATCGGCGCCGAGAACTACCGCCGGAAACTGCTGTACGACGAGATGGTGGATATTCCGCTCGACCGACTTCTGGAGATCGGCTATCAGGACCTCCGCCGCAATCAGGAACGGTTCCGCGAGACCGCAAAGAAAATCGACCCGTCAAAAACACCGCAGCAGATTCTCGAGGAAGCCGAGAAGGACCACCCCGCGCCGGATCGCCTGCTGCAGTCGTTCCGGGACACGCTTGGCGGTCTGCGCGAGTACATCACGCAGCATCACCTCGCGACGATACCGTCGCCCGTGCTGCCGATCGTGGAAGAGACGCCGCCTTTCATGCGAGCGCTGACGTTCGCCTCGCTCGACATGCCCGGTCCATACGAAAAGGTCGCGAAAGAAGCCTTCTTCAACGTGACGCTGCCGGAGAAAACGTGGACCCCGCGCGCGGTCTCCGAGCATATGGCGGCGTTCAATCACGGCGTCATCATCAGCACGGCGGTGCACGAAGCGTACCCCGGCCACTACCTGCAGGGGCTCTGGCTTTCCAGCGCCCCCTCGAAGGCGCGCAAACTCATTGGCGCCAACACCTATCTCGAGGGATGGGCGCATTACTGCGAGCAGATGATGCTCGACGAAGGCTACGGCAACGGCGATCTGAAGCTTCGCCTGGGCCAGTTGCAGGACGCTTTGCTCCGGGATGCCCGCTATATTGTCGGAATCCAGATGCACACGGGCCGGATGACCTTCGAGCAGGGCATCGATTTCTTCGTGAAGGAAGGGTTCCAGACGCGCACCAACGGCGAGCGCGAGACGAAGCGCGGTACGTCCGACCCGACTTACCTGTATTACACGCTCGGCAAACTCGAGATCCTCAAGCTCCGCGAGGACTATAAGAAGGCGCGGGGCGCGGCATTCAGTCTGGAGGAGTTCCACAACCGGTTCCTGAGCCAGGGGATGCCGCCGATAAAGATTGTCCGCCGGGCGATGCTCGGAAACGACTCGCCCGTGCTTTGAACGATTCTTCGGGATCGAAGTTATCGCCACCATGATCGCCTCGTTAGAAGCGTTCCGACTTTTCGGAATACCGGAACGTCTGTATGTCGCGTGATAGATTTGGGAGGGGGAGACACGTTGCCGAGTCCGCTGGCGGCTCTTTTATTTTTTCAAACGAACTTTTGGGAACTCATTAGCAAAGGATCGGCGCTGGCGAATGTCGTTCTTGGCATTCTGATCCTCTTTTCCATCTACTCCTGGACCATCATTTTTTCGAAGTGGTCGTCGCTCGGAGCGGCGAAGAAGAGCGATGCCCGGTTTCTTCGCGCGTTCCGCAAGGCAAACGGGCTGGAGGCCGTAATGGTGGCGAGCGAGCAGTTCCGCCCGTCGCCGCTCGTCGCCGTCTTCGATCATGGATACGAAGAGGTCAGCCGTCAGGTGAAGTCGCGCGGAACACTCGCCAATCGCGACGCGATCACGCGGAGCCTGCAGATCGGGACCAACCAGCAGTTATCGCGTCTCGAACAGAATCTGAGCTGGCTTGCAACCACAGCCTCGGTTTCTCCGTTTATCGGATTGTTCGGAACCGTGCTCGGCATCATCCGGGCGTTCCAGAATCTGAGCGGCGCCGGGACTTCGAGCCTGGCTTCCGTCGGTCCCGGCATCGCGGAGGCTCTGATTGCGACGGCGGCGGGGCTGTTTGCGGCGATTCCGGCCGCGATGGCATACAACCACTTCGGTCACGTCCTGAAGGAGATGGGTGGCCAGATGGACGATTTTGCGCTCGAGTTTCTCAACATGATCGAGCGCAGCTTCGGAGATTAAGGAAGCAATGGCGATCAACGTTGGCGGGATGAATGGCGGCCGGCGATCCAGGGGCACTCCCACGCTCTCGGAGATCAATGTCACGCCGTTTGTCGACGTCGCGCTGGTATTGCTGATCATCTTCATGATCACCGCCCACGCCATGGAGTCCGGCATCGAAATCGATGTTCCGAAGACGAGGACCGTCGCGACCACGACGAAGGAACTCCCGATCGTGTCGCTGACAAAGTCGGGCGACCTCTATCTCGGCAAGGATCCCATCAACCTGAATAACCTGGTGGACGCGATTCACACCCGCTATCCGGGACAAACCGCGGTTTACGTCAAGGCCGACCGGGAAACGACCATGGAGTTGGGCGTGAACGTGATGAGCGTTCTCGGCAACGCCAAATTCGGCATCAATGTCGTAACGCAACTCGACGACAATGCAGGCAGGAAACGCTGACGCGGCTCAGGCCTTCGCGCCTGACGCACTCTGAACGATGCAGACGATCGACCAGCGCGAACCGCTCGGCAGAGCCTTTGCCGGATCCATCCTGACGCACGCGGGCATCGTTGGTCTTTTCGTGGTTTCCGGCTTTCTGCACCTGACGGATCGTTTCGGTTCGCCGACTGCAAGCAGCGGATCGGTTGGCGTGAGCATGGTGAAGACCATACCGATTCCCCGGCACGAAGGTCCCACGAACCCTCTGGCGAATGACACGAAGAACGTCGCGCCTCAGGAGCCCTCGCCGGCGAAGCCCAAACCCGAGGTGAAAATTCCCGAGCCGGACGCCATCCCGATCGCCCGAAAGCCCGAGAAACAGAAGAAGCCCGCGCCGAAGCAGCAGGCAACCAACGTGTTCAAGCCGCAGGAGTACCAGAGCAACCAGGTTTACTCTTCCCGCCCGCAGGCCGCGAACTCTCCCATGTACGGGATGCAGGGCTCCGGCGGCATCGACATCGGGCCGGCTTCGGTCCTGGGAAATCGCTTCGGCGCGTACGTCCAGTTAATGCGCGACCGCATCGCGCAGCACTGGAACACGGCTGACGTGCATACGACTCCTTCACAGAAATGCGCCGTGACGTTCACCATCGCGCGGAACGGCTCGGTTTCGAATGTTCAGGTTTCGCAGCCCAGCGGAAACTATCTGCTCGACACTTCCGCAAAGCGCGCGATTCTCGATTCCAACCCTCTACCCCAGTTGCCGCCGCAGTTCCCTCGCAGCGAAGCAACGGTTGAACTTTGGTTCCAATTACAAAAATGAAGCGGAAATCCGTCATCATCCTGCTCGGCTCTCTCTTTTTGCTTGGCGCGGCCGTGGTCTACGCGCAGGACATCCAGGAGTGGATTGTCGGCAAGGGTGGCAAGCCCGCGCTGGCCGTCACCGACTTCCGGGGATCCGGCGGCGCCCAGCAGTACATGGGCTCGTTCAACTCGACCCTCTTCAGCGATCTGCAGAACTCCGGCCTGTTTGACATGAAGCCGAAGAGCATGTTTCCGCTGAACAACCCGCAGCGTCCGGAAGACCTCCGGCCCGAAGACAACCATGAGGGCTACGCTCTGGTCGACTGGTCCGGGCCTCCGGTGACTGCCTCCCATCTGGTTTTCGGCTACACCGCCGCCGTCAACGGAACTCTGGCGCTCTACGGGTTCGTGTATGACACGCGCCAGAACGCGCAGTCCGCCCAGTTGCTTGCCCAGCGTTACGCCGGGCCGCTGAACGAGTCGGGCGCCGTGAAGGTCGCGCACGAGTTCGCCAACGACATCATTCAGAAGTTCGGCGGCAGCGCCTCGCTTCTCGGCAGTCGGATCTATTTCGTGTCCAAGCGGACCGGCGCCGACGAAATCTGGGCGATGGACTGGGACGGCAACAACCAGAAGCAACTGACCAACCTTCGGTCGCTTTCGATCATGCCGGGGGTCTCGCCGGACGGTTCCCGCGTTGCCTTCACGACGTACGCCAGGGGAACCCCTCGGATCATGATCGTGAACACCGAAACCGGCCGTTCCCTGCCTTTCTACAATCAGGAAGCGTCTCTGAATACGACCCCCAATTTTTCGCCGGACGGCAAACAGATCTATTACTCCTCCTCGGCCGCCGGACTGCCGCAGATCTTTGTGGCCGCGCTCGACGGCCAGGGATTCCGCCGTATTTCTCATCGGGAAGCCATCGAAGTGGAGCCCAAGGTGAACCCGAAGAACCCGAACATCATCTATTTCGTGAGCGGGCCGGGCCCCCAGCAGATTTACAGTATGAATGCGGATGGCTCCGGCGTTCAGCGCATTACCAACGGCGAAGGCGAGGCTTCCAACCCCTCCTGGAACCCCGATGGGCAGCACATCGCCTTCTCGTGGACCCGCGGCTACGCGAAGGGCGACTGGAATGTTTTCGTCATGGACGTCGGCTCCCGGAATTATGTGCAGTTGACTCACAGCGAGGGACGCAACGAAAATCCAAATTGGGCCCCCGACGGGAGACACATTGTTTTCACGTCCACTCGCGGTGGCCGCCCGCAGATTTATACAATGCTGGCGGATGGGACCCAGGTGAAGCAGTTAACGCAGCAAGGAACGAACAGATACCCCGTATGGGGAGCAAAGTAAATGATGAAAACTAAGTCGCCGCTCTATTTCACGCTGCTTCTGGTTGTGTTCGCAGCGGGCTGCTCGAAGAAGCCGCCGATTCCGCCTCCTCCGCCGCCGCCTTCGAGCACGTCGAATGCGCCCGCGCCTCCGGCTCCCCAGCGTCCCACCGTGGCGGAGTTCTCCGTCGAGCCGTCTTCGATCGAGCGTGGCCAGTCCGCCATCGTTCGCTGGTCCGTCAGCAATGCGACCGAGATTTCGATCGACAACGGAATCGGCACCGTGCAGACCAGCGGTACCCGCCGCGTGATCCCTTCGGAAACGACGACCTATACGCTGACGGCCAGTGGCCCCGGCGGACCCACCACCGCGACCGCGACGATCACCGTCACCGCGCCGGCTCCGCCCCCTCCGCCTCCGTCCACGACGACGGGAGCGCGCGGTACCCTGGAGTCCCGCGTTCAGTCCGATCTGCAGGATGCGCTGTTCGACTACGATACGAACAATATCCGGGATGACGCCCGGACCGCTCTCACCGCCGACGCCGACGCCCTGAAGCGGATCTTCGCCGATTTCCCGACTGCAACCGTCAATGTGGAAGGGCACTGCGACGAGCGTGGTTCGGCTGAGTACAACCTCGGTCTCGGCGACCGCCGCGCCACCGCCGCCCGGGATTTCCTCGTGCAGTTGGGGGTTCCCGCGGACCGCCTCAAGACCATCAGCTACGGCAAGGAACGCCCGGTTTGCACCGAGTCGAATGAGAGCTGCTGGCAGCGGAATCGCCGCGCGCACTTCTCAACCGGACAATAATAGAATCAGATGCGTCCTATTCGTTTTCTAGTCATTGCAGCGCTTCTCCTCCCGGCTGGCTCCGCTTTCGGAGCCAGCAAGGAGATGCAGGAGATGCAGCGCGACATTGCGCAACTCCAGGACCAGGTGCGGACGCTGCAGAGTGGATTCGACCAGAAGATGTCCGCTCTGCAGACCCTCGTACAGCAGGCGCTGGATGCCGCCACGAAGGCCAATACGAACGTCAGCGTGCTCAACGCGGGGGTCACATCGACGCTCGAGCGCGAACTCAAGCAGTCGCTGACGCCGATCGCGGGGCTGGCGGCCAAAGTGGACAACACCAACAACGATGTCTCCGAGGTGCGCAACTCGGTCGCCGATCTCAATACCTCGATGAACAAGGTGCTGCAGATCCTGAACGATATCAATAATAATCTGAAGGTCATGCAGGCGCCCGCCGCTCCGCCTCCGGGCGCTGCCGGTCCCGGCGCCGCGGGATCTCCTCCGCCGGCGGCTGACGCGATCTTCACCAACGCCAACCGCGATTACACCGGCGGCAAACTGGATCTCGCGATCTCCGAATACCAGGACTTCCTGAAGTTTTATCCCAACGATCCGAATGCGGCCCGAGCCCAGTTCAACATCGGCGAAGCGCACTACACGCAGCAGAAGAATGACCAGGCGGCGCAGGACTTCGACGTCGTCATCGAGAAGTACCCGGAAGATACGCAACTCACCCCCCAGGCGTATTTCATGAAGGGGATGGCTCTGAAGGCCACCCGCCGTACGGAAGCCGTCAAGACATTTCAGGCGCTGGTTGCGAAGTACCCCCGGTCCGACAGCGCGTCGCAGGCGAAAGAACAATTGCGGGCGCTGGGGGTCAGCCTGACCTCACCGTCGGCGAAGCGCCGCCGCTGATGCGGTTGCTGGTCGCGCTCTCTTTCTGTATCCCGCTGCTGGCCGGCGAATTCCCGCGCGAACTCAACGCGCATCCCGGGAAAACTCCGAAACTGGACGGCGTCATCTCACCCGGCGAATGGGATGACGCCACCACCTTCACCAACGCCGGCTGGATTCCGCAGTTCTCCCCTACGACAGACCCCAAAGATCTTTCGCTCAAAGGGTACGTCAAGCACGATGGCCAGCGGCTCTATTTCGCCTTCGACGTGACGGACGACGTTCTCTACGGCATCGACACGCCGCGATGGCTTCCCGACGAGAATCCGAAAGCGCACGAGCTTTCCCGCGCCGGCTTTCCCTGGTTCGGCGACGAGATGGAACTGCTCATCAATGCGACCAACCAGTGGAATGGCAATGAGAACGCCGCAGGCAACGGCAGTTCCTGGCAGATGGTCTGCAATCTGACGAAGTCGCGCAAGGGCGGCGTGGGAGTTGGCGGCCTTCTCGAAGGCGAACCGCGGTCCCTCGAATCCGCATGGAATACCTATCAGAAGTGGATTCTTAGCGGCGCGCAGGAAGCGGTGGCGAAGCCCAAACCCGGCGGACACGGCTACGTGATCGAGTGGGCAGTGAGCTTCAACCCGTGCCTTGAAGTGGAGCCGGGCCGGTTCTATTCACCGGCGATGGGCGACAGGAAAATAGGCCTGAATATCGCGCTCGGCGATCTCGACGAAAAGGAACGCGGGGCAGGGAACTTCGGCCATTTCCACCACGAAGACTGGTTCGCCGGCGCCAAAGACATCCGCACCAATCTGCGGCAGTTCGGAACCCTCTGGATCCGAACCCGCTAAACATGTAAAGCCGGGACTTCAGCGAGGCTGTAGCCCCGGCCCCACAACTCTAATTCGCGCGAGCCCCGATCTCCCGCAGGCAGTGATCGATCCACATCTTCGTCAGCTTCTCCTGCGCGCCATTCTGCGAAAGCCGCGTGCGCAGGCTGCCGAAATCGACGTGATCGAGCGGCTGGTCCTGGTTGAAGCACGAGAACACCACCGCTTCCTCGCCGGTCTCCGGATTCTTGTGCACCTGAAGGCACTGCGCGCAGATCTCCTTCATCATGCACTGCATCGGCGAGTTGATGCTGCCGATCGCATGATGATCCGGCTTCAGGTAAGGCCGCAGAACCGCATGCCGCGCCTGCTGCACCGCCCGCATCATTCCATCCGATCCGATCACAATCAGCCGGTCGACGGAACTCAGCGGGATCAGCGGGTCGCCCAGATCGCCTCGTCCGTAGGCCGCCATTGCTTCCACGATGTTTCCGACGAACGCGCTGTCCTGTACGCGTCCGGCGGTGAAGCCAGGCGCCTCGTCGCAGACCCACACCACCAGATCCGCGGCCTTTTCGATCTCTTCGACCTTGTACCGGTCGATGATCCGCTTATACCCGGCGAAGTAGATGACGCGCGAACCCTCTTCCCGCAGCTTCTGGCCGATCGAGAACAGCACCGCATTCCCAAGACCGCCGCCCACCAGCAGGACCGTTTCCTTCGCGGGCGTTTCGCTCGGCGTGCCCGTCGGGCCCATCAGCACCACCGGTTCGCCCTTCTTCAGCAGCGCGCATAGATCCGAGGACCCGCCCATCTCGAGCACGATGGTCGAGAGCAGTCCCTTCTCGTGATCGACGGAGGCGCCGGTGAGAGCCAGTCCCTCCATACCCAGCACCGTGTTCGGCGTCCGGGAAGCCAGAGCTTCGTAATTCTGCAGGCGATAGAATTGTCCCGGCAGAAATGCCCGGGCGGCGATCGGCGCCCGGACGATCACTTCCACGATGTTCGGCGTCAGCCGGACCACATCATGCACCGTGGCGCGTAACTGATCGTCGAGTTGCTCCACCAGAGTGGCTGCCGGCGGTTCCACCGGAGCGGTCCGCGCCAGCGTCCGCGAGACGACCGGATAACCCTGCTTCGCGCTCGCCATCGCTTTCACCACATTGCCGGAAAACGAAGGATGCAGATCGCCGAAGAAACTGATCGCGCGCCCGTCGGGACGAAGCGACATCAGCACATACGGAGTCGCCGGTTTCGCAATCCGCTCGGGCTTTACTTTGTTGCCGTCCTCGTCGAACGCCTGGAAATAGCGCCCGTCGAGAAGAACATTGTGCTCGTCCTCGCGCGCCAGAACCGTATTCGGCTGCGTTCCGGCCGCGACCAGAATCGTCTTCGCTGGCAGCGTGACGGATTCGCCCGTCGCGACCAGCTTGCCGGTCTCATCGTCATGCCGGTACTTCTGGAACCGCAGCGCCGCCGCGGACCCGGCCGCATCCACCTTCACTTCTTCCGGCGCCAGGCATTCGGCAAACCGCACGCCTTCTTCGAACGCCTTGGCGACTTCCTCGTGATTGAGCGTGTAGCTCGGGGCGTCCACCATGCGCCGCCGGTAGGCGACCGTGACGCCGCCCCAGGAATTCAGCAGATCGATGAACTGCGGGCGCCGGCCTTCCCTGGCGGCCTTCGCGCGTTCTTCGCGGATCGCCGTCGCGTGTTCGATGAACTCCGCCGCCACGCCCGTTTCATCGGGAGTCCACTTGGCGTGCACGGCCTCTTTCCCGAGTTCCTCCACCAGCGCCTCGTACCGCTTCAGGAACTTCTCCACCTGCACGATGTAATATGCGAGCGATTCCGTCGCCGTATCGATCGCCGTCAGACCGCCGCCGATCACCACGATGGGCATCCGGATCTGCAGGTTCGCGAGCGAATCCGACTTCGCCGCGCCCGTGAGCTGCAGAGCCATCAGGAAGTCCGACGCCTGCCGCACGCCGCGGACCAGCCCGTTCTTCATCGGAATCACGGTCGGCCGGCCCGCGCCCGCGCAGAGCGCGATGTGATCGAAGCCCATGTCGAAGGCGCTGTCGATGGTCAGCGTGCCGCCGAACCGCACGCCGCCGTACATGCTGAATTCCCGGCGGCGTTCCAGCAGCAGCCGGATGACCTTCAGGAAGTTCTTGTTCCATCGGACGGTGATGCCGTACTCCGCCACGCCGCCGAAACCGGCCATCACGCGCTCGTCGAGGCGCTCGTAGATTTCGCTGATGTCGTAAATCGGGCGGAAGGGAACTCGCTTGCCCCAGGGGTCCACTCCGGAAACATCCGCCGGCAGCGGTTCGATTTTGAGGCCGTCCACCGCCGCGATCGTGTGGCCGTCGTTCATCAGATGGTGCGACAGCGTAAAGCCCGCCGGTCCCAGACCGACCACCAGTACCTTGTGGCCCGTGGAGGCGCGCGGATACGGCCGAACGAAGTTCAGCGGATTCCACCGCGTGAGCAGGCTGTAAATCTCGAAGCCCCACGGCAGTTCCAGCACGTCTTTGAGCGTGCGCGTCTCGATCTGCGGAATGTCCACCGGTTCCTGCTTCTGATAGATGCAGGCCTTCATGCAGTCATTGCAGATGCGGTGCCCGGTACCCGCCGTCATCGGATTATCGATGGTGACGCACGCCAGGGCGCCGACCGGCGCGCCGTGCTCCTTCACCGTGTTCATCTCGGAGATCTTTTCGTCGAGCGGGCAGCCCGCGAGTTTCACGCCGAAGACGCTCGACTTATACGATCCGTCTTTCTCTTTCAGGCCGTGTGAGCAACTGTCCTTGCCCTGGTTGTGGCACTTGATGCAGTAGTGCGTCTGATCGAGCGCGCCGATCAGATTCGTGCCCGGGTCCGTGAGTTGGAAGCCTTCCCGCGTGCGCCAGTGATCGGGCCCGAACTGCAACTGCACCAGGCCGTTCGCCGCAACCTCCTCCGCATGCACCAGGTGGTACATGTCGAGCTTGTGCGGAGTTTTGAAGAGGACGCCGTCCTTGTGCTTCTTCTGCCCTTCGGGCGTCAGCGCAGCCCAGATGGCATACTGCGCGGCGACGCGCAGCGGTTCCGTGTGGGTGGCTTCGTTCTCCAGCCAGCGGGCAACATGCCGCGCGTAGCCGCGTTCGGTCAGAGGTTCTTCGATGAACGCTTCGAGTTCGGCTGCCAGCGCGATCCCGTCGAGCGCCAGCGCCTTCTCCGCCGTCTGGCCGGAGAGGGCTTTGCGCTGCACGAAGCGGCGTTTCACCGAATAGAGGGGCGCGAGTTCGTGGTGCCGCTCCTGCAGTTCTCGCAACTCGGCCTGAATGCGGAACAGTTCGCCAATGAAATCGTCCACGTAGGGCGCAATGGCGATGATCAGCTCCGAACTCTGTTTGGCGGCGAGCGAGGAAGGATTTTCGCGCGCGGCGATCAGCTGATCGTGCAGCGCGGGCGTGGCCTCCCGCAGATACGAGAGGAACGTCGAATCCAGGCGCACGAGCGCATCGCGCTCGTACAGATCCCTGAAAGCGAAACCAAAGGACAGAGAAAGGGTGCGGGTACCCGGCATTTCAGATTGAATGTTCACTTTGACTTACGGACCGGAGAAGGCCTCTTCCTATAGTTTGGCAGATGTGTGATCGCGATCGCGGTCAGCAGCAGCAGGGCGGGGTCGATGGGGTGCCGGTAACGGGGCGGAGCGAGCGTCAGATAGTAGGCAAGCGGAAATATCAGCGGAAACGCCGTTAGGGGAAAGGCGTACGGGCTGTGCTCACGCCAGAGCAGGACGATTCCCGTAAGCGCCCCGAGCGCCGCGATGAGATTGCACAGGACCACGACATAAAAACGCACGGTTCTGGCGTTGCGGAAATCCCGGATCAGATGGGCGCTGCCGCCCGACCAGATCGCGACGAAACGCTCCGCAATCAGCCTCGCTTCCGTGGCCGGATGCGTGAACAGATAATGCACGGCCAGGCTCTGCTTCTCGCGCATATAGTCGATCTCGCCCATCGCGACATACTTGTCCCGTTCCGCCTGATTCGAGATCGGATGCAACCGGCCGGGAGTAAGCGTTCCGGCATCGTCGTTGTTGCCGAGCCAGAGCGCGAGGCCCGCAACCGATCGGAGAGGGACGAAGGCGTGAAACACCCGGTAATTCCGGATCGTCCATGGCAGGCAGCAGAGCACAATGGCCGCCGCCGCAACGAGCGGTTTTGCGCGCCGGTGGCGCCAGGCCGCCCAGCCCAGCTGAAACGGCAACAGGGCGACGAGGGCGGCATTGGTCATCAGGGCCAGTCCCCACAAAAGGCCGCAACCGATCCAGTCGCGCAACCGGTCCGATTCGGCCACCGCCAGCGTCGCCCAGAGTATCGTCGCCGCCAACAATGCGGAGAGCGAAGCGTCCCACAGCGACTCGTAGGGGAGCAGAATCGCGTTCGGGAACAGGGCCCACAGCAGGGGCGCCGCCACCGGCGCGCCCAGTCGCTTCCCGGCGAACCAGAGCGGGACGCACGTTGCCGTCGAAAACAGGATATTCAGTCCGATCGCGGCCAGAAACGCCTGTATCGTGTACGTTCCGAACAGGCGGAAGATGCCGGCCAGCAGCAACGGATAAACCGGAGTCATCCAGGCGGTCGGACCGGTATCGACGCGGAACGGAGAGGCGAAGCCGTGGCCCGTTGCCAGGGAGTACGCGATATTCCCTGGTTCGAACAGAAACGGGATCGTCGCCAGCGCCCGCGCCGGATGGCTGCTGACGTAGTTCGACGCGAAAACGAGGCGCAGAATCAGCGCCACCGCCAGGATGATCGGAAGTCGTACTCGCCGCAGCAAGACTCAGTGTAACGGCGTATCTCCGCTTTTACCGCAGCCACCGCTCCTGCGCCGCTTCCACAACTGCCGGGGGCACGTCCAGCCCCCCGAACCGCCGCTCCCTCCGGCGGAACTCGCCGACGGCGTGCCGCAGATCCGTGGCGTCGAACTCCGGCCACATCCGCGATGTAAACACCAGTTCCGCGTAAGCGCACTCCCAAAGGAGAAAGTCGCTGAGCCGCTGTTCGCCCCCGGTGCGAATCAGCAGATCGACGGGCTGCGTTTGCCCGAGCAGTTCTTCAAACCGCTCGCGCGTCACGTTCTCGCCCGCGCAGCGCTGGCTCGCCTGCAGAATGGCTTCCCGCGCCGAATAGTCGATCGCCAGCCGCAGTTGCAGCCGCGTACAAAATTGCGTGGCCGATTCCGCATCTTCGATCGCATTGCGAAGGCACTCCGGAAGCCGGTCGCGCCGGCCGATCACGGAGAGCCGGACGCCAGTCGCCATCAACTCCGGCGTCTCGTCATCGAGATACATCGCGAGCAGCTTCATCAGCCCCTCGACTTCTTGCGGCGGGCGCTTCCAGTTGTCGGAAGAGAACGCATAGGCCGTGAGTGTCGCAATTCCCAGAGGAGGAGCCGCCTTCACGACGGCCCGCAGCGCCTCCGCCCCCGCCCGGTGCCCCGCGAGGCGCGGCAATCCAAGCCGGTTCGCCCACCGGCCGTTGCCATCCATAATGACTGCTACGTGCAATGGACTTTGTTTCATAAAGTAATCGGGCAAAATTTTTTACTGCTGCCGCGTCGCGCGAATCAGCGCTTCCATATGGGTCAGATAGCTTTCGAGCGCCGTCCGTCCCTTTTCCGTCAGCCGGTACTCGGTGCGCGGCAACCGCCCCTCGAATTTCTTTTCGCAGTCGATGTATCCGGCGTCTTCCAGCTTGCGCGAGTGCACGCTCAGATTGCCGTCCGTCGTATCCAGAATTTTCTTCAGTTCGCTGAACGTCAGGCTTTCATTCACCGCCAGAGCGCTGACGATTCCGAGCCTGAGCCGCTCATGAATGATCCGGTCGAGGACGCACGCCCCCGAACCAGCCGCAACCACCTGGGGCGAATGTCCCGCCTTTACCGCCGCCGATTGTTTAGCCACCGTAGTTCCTCGCTATCACAAACCCGAACACGATATGGAGACCGCCGAAACCCAGCGCCATCAGGCCATCCGCCCATGCAGGGGGCGCGATCGCCGAAATGGCCCCGATCGCCAGAAACGACATGCCCATGATCGGTACCACGCGCACGGAAAAGGCTCCGCCGGATGTAACTCCCACGCCGTAGAGCAGCAGCCACAGCGCCGGCATCAGCTGCGGAAATCCTGCCTCATAGAGTACGTACGTCAGCAGCGCGCCGACAAATACAGCCGGCATCATTGCCAGCACGAACCGCCGGAAAGCTCTCGACAGCAGCGAGGTCCCGTTCCGCACCGCTTTTCGGTACGAGAACGCGAGTCCGATCGCCAGCGCGAGAGACGCTTCGCCGCCCCAGATCGCGAGCCACGCACGAGGGCTCTTGCTGAGATGGGCCGCAAAGGCGGCAAACAGCGCCGTCGCTCCCATCAGCACGCCGCCCACGCCGGGAACGGCAGTGAATGAACCGGCCGTCTCCATTGCTCTGCGGATGAAGCGCAGATTGTCCATGGCCTGTGTGTGCAGGCCGACAGGTTCCGGAGAACTTTGCCGAATCGGGCGAACGAGCGCCATGAAGGAATTATAGAGGCGCGCCGAGAACTTTGCAATATAAAGCTTTACCGTGTTTCGGGTGTTCCCGCCCGTTTCAGCGATAGAATGCCTGTTCACATGAGAGTGCTTCCGCTTTGTCTGCTTGTTTGCGCGACCCCGCTCGCCTTCGCCGCAGCCGATTATTTCCCGCCTCCCGACAGCGCGGGCGGCTGGCGAACCTTGAAAGATGCCGCGAGCGTCCGCAAAACAGCTGGAATGGACCTGGCCCGGCTCGATCAGGCTTTCGAATATGCGCAGCGCTCCAGCCAGCATGGCGGACTGCTCGTCGTGCGCCACGGCTGGCTCGTGTACGAGAAGTATTACGGTAAAGGCAACCGCATGGCGAATCCCACGATGGCCTCGGTGGGGAAAGCTTACGTGAGCATCGCCTGCGGCATCATGCTCGACGATAAAAAGGCGCAGATCCCGGATGGCCTCGACCAGAAGGTATTCACGGAAAAATATCTGCCCGAATCGTTTCCGCTGGACGATCCGGCGAAAGCCGATATCACGCTCGGCCAGTTGCTGAGCATGGCGGCGGGAATCCACGGCGACGGCGCAAATCCCGGTTTCGTGAACGGCGAACCCGCCACCAAACTCGAACCGTTGCCTCGACCGGATTCGCCGCTCGGACAGGACATGGCCGCGCTCCGCACTCCGCTGTGGACGAAACCCGGCGGCGGTTATTCCTATGCCTCCACTTCCCCGCACATCGCGTCGATCGTCCTCCGCCATATCACCGGCATGGAACTGCAGCAGTATCTTGATGAGAAGCTTGCGAAGCCGATGGGCTGGGGCGTGTGGGGATGGGGTAATCGGACCGGCCAGACGGTCCTGCCGCACACCAACGGCGGGGGCGGCGTCGCGGTGCATTCCACGGACGCTCTCCGGTTCGCGTATCTGCTGCTGCATAACGGCCGCTGGAGCCGGCAGCAACTGGTCCCTGCGTCATACGTGCAACAGTGCTCTCGTCCGTCTCAATACCAGCGCCATGCGCCGATGAGTCTGATGTTCGAAGTCAACGCGGACGGCCATGTGGCTGGCGCCCCGCGCGACGCGTACTTCAAATCCGGCGCCGGCGGGTTCGGCATTTACGTGATCCCCTCGCTCGACATGGTGATCTACAAGATGGCCGGGAACGACGCGCAGTACGATCCGGCCGCCACCGGTATTCCACAGAACTATCCGTACGATGGAAGCCGCGATCGCTGGAAGCCCGGCGTCCACACCCAATTCAGCGACGGGCCGATCGGTGTGGACGACGGAGTCCGCCGGACGCTGGAGATGGTTGTCGCTGCGGTGATTCCGTGAAGGGACGACTGTGAGGGTTGAGGTCAAATAGATACGCATGCCTCCCACACTTGCCAACGGAAAGATCTGTTACATCGAAATTCCCGCTGCGGACATTGCGCGGTCCGCTGACTTTTACAGCCGGGTCTTCGGCTGGCGAACCCGGCGGCGGGGAGACGGCAGTACCGCATTCGACGACGCAGTTGGCGAGGTCAGCGGCACATGGGTCACCGGGCGTCCGGCCGCGGCGCAACCCGGTTTCCTGATCTACGTGATGGTCGACAGCGTGGCGGCAGCGCTGGAATCGGTTGTCGCTCACGGCGGCGAGATCGTGCAGCCGATCGGAGCGGATGCGCCCGAGATCACAGCCCGGTTCCGCGACCCTGCCGGCAACGTGATCGGCCTTTATCAGGAGCCGGCCTGACGGTCTGCGGACGTCGCCGCTTCCACATGCCCGTTCAGCGATAAACTGATCGGCGTGAGACTCGCTCGCAGAGAACTTTTACGCAATTCGGCTACCGCCGCCGCGGCGGCGCTGATGCAGTCGCAAAGCCGCGCCGCGACGTCCCGGCCCGGAATGCCCGGGGCGTTTCCCGGGCGCGTGATCGCCGTCGAACACCCCGGCTGCATCGTGGCCAACGCCTATCAGGCCGAACCCGTCCGCCAGATGATGCGGAGGGGCATGACGGAACTGACGGGCGCCCCCGGATGGGTCGATGCCTGGAGAGTCTTCTTCGAAAAGGGAGACGTGGTCGGAATCAAGGTGAGTCCCGTGGGTGGGAAGAACCTTTGCTCGGACGGGCTCGTACTGCGGGAAATTCTCAACGGACTGAATGAAGCGGGCGTGCCGGCCAGGGATGTCGTCGTGTTCAATCGCTACCGGCAGGAGACGATCGCCGCGGGCATCGACAAATGGCTGCCCGATGGTGTTCGCTGGGAGGCGGCGTCGGAAAAATACGACGAATGGCAGCACGATATGGGCGGCTACGATCCGGACCATTACATGGAAATGGCGCTGATCAAGCCGGGCGAGAATTTCAACGACCCGCACATGCGGCGCTCGTACGTAGCGCGCGTCGTGACGAAACAGATCAACAAGTTCATCAACCTGCCGGTACTGAAACATCACCAGTCGGCGGGCGTGACGATCTGCCTGAAGAACATGTCGCACGGCATGGTCAACAACGTGAACCGGAGTCACACGACCCCGACGCTCAATGCCTGCGGCGTTTTCATCCCGAGCGTGGTCAGTCTCGACGTGATCCGCGAAAAGGCGACGCTGCACATCTGCGATGCCGTAAAGGCGTCTTATCACGGCGGACCCGGAGCGCGCCCGCAGTACATGTGGGAACACAAGACGATGTACTTCGGGACCGATCCGGTCGCAATCGACAAAACGGGTCTGGGCGTCATCGACGCAAAGCGGCGCGAAGTCGGCATGGCGTCGATTGCATTGTCGAAGCCGGACGACGCAAGCCATTTCCTGAACTGCCAGGTCGAACATATCGAGATCGCCGGCATGCTGGGCTTGGGCGTCTTCGATGACGCGAAGATTCAGTTGAAGCAGTTACGGCTGACCTGATCGGCCGCGCCAATCCGGCGCCGTGTCGATCTAACCGGCCAGGCGATGGCGCCCTGACGTTCGCACGATGTAGCGAGACTCAGGCAATGATGGGTAACCGCCACTGCCGATGTTCTGGTAAAATATACTTGACGCATCAAGCTGAACCTGGCATCAAGCTAAACCTGTGTGACGGGTTCATGGACACGCAAAACACTGAACCGCGGACTTTTCTTGAAGCGGTGTCCTACTTCAAAGACGCCGATAACTGCCTAAACTACCTGACGAAGCGCCGCTGGCCATTTGGTGTTGAGTGCCCGACGTGCGGACGCAAGGATGTTTCCTTTGTGCAGTCCCGTCGTGTGTGGCAGTGCAAGACGCGGCATCCGAAGTCCCAGTTCTCAATCAAGACGGGAACGATCCTCGAAGACTCCCCACTCGGCCTTGACAAGTGGCTTCCGGTTATCTGGAAGATCGCCGATTTCAAGAATGGCGTTTCGTCCTGGGAGATCCACCGCGATTTGGGCGTTACTCAGAAGACGGCCTGGTTCATGCTTCACCGCGCCCGTCTTGCCATGCAGGACGAACACCACGCCGGAAAGATCGGCGGTGAAGGTTGCGAGATCGAAATTGATGAGACTTTCATCGGCGGCAAGATGCGCAACATGCACCTGTCCAAGAAGCGCCGCGTTCAGGCCGAAGGGGGCCGCAATCAGGG
>DASZUZ010000250.1:0-2464 GCA_035547415.1 Bryobacteraceae bacterium
ACGTTGTAATTCCCGAGCCGGACAGTTGATAAACACCGGAGTGCGAGTAAGTCGCGTTGTCTCCGTCGGTATAAACGTAGATGTCATATTTGCCGGAACTCAGCCCGGACAGGGTGACCGTCGTCGGATTACCGCTGCCGTTGTCGAGATATCCCTTCATCATCCGGTAATTGCCGGCCTGGTCAGTAACTGGCGTGGCCCAGCCATTGTCGGCCTTCCACGACACAGTCGTGTTGGTCAGTGCGCCGGTGTCGTCCTTGAGCTTCAATGGCGTGGCGCTGCTCGCGCCGCTGGCGACGTTCCAGTTACTTTTGGCGACGACACCCGCTGTTTCGGTGGCGCCCATGGCCGTGCCTGTTCCGGCGAAATCAATGCTGATCGCGGCGGGCAGCACGGGAACGGCCGCCGAAACTCCGCAGATCAGCAGGAGGGTTGAAGCGGTTCGGTATCTGTACCGCCTGAATGAAGTCTTGATTGTCCTGGTCAATATCGAATCCTTGAAAATGGAAGTCAAAAACAAACGAATTTCTGTATGGAGAAGTCATCTCCCGTAAAGCCGCTATCGGTTGACACACGTCCGCGAAGGCGGCCCCAGGGGGAACCGCGAGTGAAGATTTCTTGTTTTTCAGCCCGACGTGTGACGCCGCCTGGGATGACGAAAGACGAAACTCTCGTCAGGAAGCGACGGTAATCAGCCCGTGAGCGCAATATGGCGCGCGTGCGCCATCAGGAGGAGAGCGGGCTGTATTTTACTGAATCTGAGTGCCGGGATCTGGCCTGTCGCGGGCGCATGATCTCTTGAAGGGGGGCCGGACCCGGCGGGGTCGCGATCAGCGGTGTGTCAGGGCGTCGCCCGAACCGCTGTCGCGCCGGCGGGGAACGGAACGAACGCGATAAGGACCCTTCATCGCTTCCGGCCGTTTTGCCTGGCGGTCTAAGTGATCGAACTGAAGTAGACAGTCAGTCAATAGTTGTCTCCTTTGATCTGGAAAATCCTCCGGCGCTCCGAGCAGTACCCCTTCGGAAGAGGCGCTGCCGGACGCCGGCATCGATGCATCACTCCGACAGTCAAAGCGCCAACACCGCACGATGCTCTCGTGCCGGCGGAAGTGCTCTGACCGAACCGCGGATCTCGAACTTGCGTCGGCGTCCAGTCAACAGAGCGGACATCAGGCGCAAATCGCTATTTCAGCGTTTACTAGGGTGTTTTGTCTATAGCCTGTAAGCGTATAAGAAAAACCCTGGTTCCGCATGGCAACGTGGATTACTTCCTCAAGCGGTCGTCTGGACGTGCGCCGGTGGGAGGTGCCGATAATTGTCTCGTGCCCCAGTTGGAGAACTTCAGGCTGAGAGTTTTTCGCGCTGTTGCGGAGCAACTCAGCTTTCGCAAGGCGGCGGAGCAACTCTTCCTGACGCAACCCGCTGTCACGCTTCAGATCAAAGCTCTCGAGGACGATCTCGGCGTGCGCCTCTTTGATCGCGCCGGAGGCCGCGTGGCAATGACGAAGCAGGGCTCGCTCCTGCTACGGTATGCGCGGGAAATCGCAACTCTCGCTTCCGATGCGCTGCGGGAAATCGCCGCGGCGGAAGATCAGCTGTCCGGAAGCCTCTCCCTCGGAGTCTCCACCACGATCGCCCAATATGTGCTGCCGCGACTCATGGCAGCTTTTCTAGCCGAAAACCCCCGGATCCGGCTCTCACTACACAGCGGCAACACCGGTCGTATCGTACAGTTGCTTCTCGAGGAAAAGGTTGCGATTGGCATCATCGAAGGACCTGCTCGCGAACCGGGCGTCCGCACCGAAGACTTTATGCGTGATGAGCTGGTACTGATCACGCCGCCAGGTTTCGAATGCGATCGTTTATCGCGTGATCGACTGAAGGCTTCGAATCTGCTCCTGCGAGAGCACGGCTCGGGTACTCGCGCGGTCGTCGAATCGGCGCTGGATAAGGCCGGCGTCAGGCTTCGATCTTTTAAAAACGTGATAGAACTCGATTCCACGGAGGCGATCAAGTCGGCCGTGGAAGCCGGGCTTGGTATCGCTTTTGTTTCGCGGTGGGCTCTCTTGAAGGAACTCGAATTAGGTCTGCTGAAAATGTGCGAGGTCTCCGGCGTGAAAGTCGTGCGGCACTTTTCTCTCATCTCGCGTACCGGTCCGGGACTGCAAGGCCTGGCCGCCTCGTTCCGGAGTTTCGCGCGGGACCGTATCCGGCTCCTCTCCGATGCAGCCCTGAAGCCGCGCCGGTCAGAGCCTCGGGCCGATAAGATTCGTTAATCGCCGATTAGAATTCCTGCTTGGACGCCGCCTCCGTTGCCAGGGCAAACTCGGGGCATGCGCGGGAACATTTTCTTCGTGGGATTGATTCTGGCCGCGAGTGGCCTTGTTTCGCCGCCTCTCGCTCTGTTGGGCGGCATCGTATACGGATTTACTCTCGCTCACCCGTCTGCCATGGAGAGCCGGCG
>DASZUZ010000251.1:0-7937 GCA_035547415.1 Bryobacteraceae bacterium
ACGGAAAGACTGCCGCGATCTATGTAGTTGATAGAGGCGGCGAAGAAAAGCAGAATCACGAGGATCCAGCTTGTTCGAATGTCGCGTCGCGGGACTTCCCGAGTCTGAAGCATCCTCCACATTACAGGAGTGGATCGAATGCGCGGAATCGGGGTCAGTAGGGAGAGAGCGGGACCGGCGCCCGAGGATCGCGAACAGTCAATATATAGCGGGCGGAACCCGGCGGAATTAACCCGGCAACTCAGGCCTGTTACGCCATAATTCGCAACTCAGCTACCGGTGTACTCCGTTTAATTCTCGTGGAATTGAATAGTGATGATGCGTCGGTTGATGTCGGGCCGCCGCGGTATCATTCACTTCGCGAATCGCGATCGTCATTACGGGTAGTTTTCCGCGCAGGATAAGATCGGCGAACATGCCGAGTAATACGCGGAATTCCTCGTTGGCAGTCTCATTTTTACCTTTCCACTTCACTACGTTTTCCTTGGCCTCAGTTACTCGTTCGCGAAGATAGTCATGCCATTCGAGATCGGTCATGGGTTCAATCCTTTTGATGCGGTCCATCCATCCGCCTATTTACAAAGTCTCTCTGAATCGCGGCGTATCGCGCACTGGGAAAACTACTGTATGTCGTTGCACTGCGCGCGTTGCGTTTTATGGAACACTTATGCCGTCAGGGGGCAGGATGCGATCGGTAATCTTTGATGCGCTCCGCAGTGATGCGCGCTGGCGCCCGGGCTCCGATGGATGTATTAGAGAAGTGCGGTCCTCGAACTGTCGCCGCCTTCGCTGTAGGGCGGAAGTAAAGCCTGCATCGGGGAGGTAGTTAAAAGTTGCTATGCCGCCGGGAGAGAATTCTCCTGAGGTGAGGTCGCTGTCGGCGCTCCTGTTCTCCTCCGCGCCGGACCCGATCTGCCTCAAAGATGCTGACGGCCGGTATCTGCAACTGAATCCAGCTTTTGAAGCCCTGTTTCAGACGACGCAACGAACGACGGGCGGCAGGACCGACGATGAGATCTTTTCTGCGGCTGTCGCCGAAACTCGCCGTGCGCGCGATGGCGAAGTACTGGCGACCGGATCCGTGGTCCGGTGGGACGAGCCTGTGGTGGACAACGGGTACTTGCGCGTGTTTTGTTGGGCCGAGTTTCCTGTTGAAGTTGAAGCCAATGCTCGCCGGGCGCTTGCCTTGGTTGCGACCGATATAACACCCTATCATCAGACTCAACAGCAACTGCGTTCTGATCTGGAGCGCGCCTGCCTGGCGATGAATCGCCTTTCCGGGGATGCCGTCATCCTTCTCGATGCGGACGGTTACATTCGGCGATTGAATGAGGCCGCCTGTCTCCTGCACGGGTTTACACAGGAGGAACTGACCGGGGAGCCCTGGTCCCGGCTATGGGCGTCCGGGGAGGATGTCACAGTTCAGGCCGCGGCGGCGCTGGAGCGGGCGCGAAATGACGGCGCTTTCGAAGCGGAGCAGCGGTGCCTTCGCAAGGATGGATCGCAATTCCGCAGTGTGGTTGCGCTGAATCCTTTGGGCGCAGGAGGCGAGGTTCCTGCTGGGTTTGTTTTGATCGTCCGCGAGGTAAAAGCCGGCGCGCCGGGCGCCGTGAATGCCTCCGATGAATACGGCCTGGCGCTGTCCGTCGTTGAAAGAAGCGAAGAGATAAACCGTGCGGTTCTGGCGTCGCTGAACACGCATATCGCGGTGCTGGACCGCAACG
Organism: Bryobacteraceae bacterium; assembly: GCA_035547415.1. Taxonomy (GTDB): domain Bacteria; phylum Acidobacteriota; class Terriglobia; order Bryobacterales; family Bryobacteraceae; genus BOG-234. The sequence goes on from DASZUZ010000251.1 coordinate 1,725, forward strand.
GGATCATCGTGACAGTGAACGAATCATGGACGAAGTTCGGTCGCGAGAATGGTCTGCGGGATATTACGGCCATTTCTCCCGGCGCCAGCTATCTGGATGTTTGCCGCAGGGTGACAGGCGCCGATCAACTGGAAGCCGGATGGGCCTGTCAGGGCATTCAGGCCGTACTGGAAGGTGTGCGCGATGAGTTCGTGCTGGAGTACCCGTGCCACAGTGACGGCGTAAAACGATGGTTTTGCATGACGGCAACCCCGCTTCGGCTCAGCGGGGGCGGCGCAGTCATCGCGCATGAGGACATCACAAAACGCGTCGAGATCGAGCGCCGCCTCCAGCAAAGCGAGGAATACTACCGCGCCCTGATTGAACATGCGCTCGATATAGTGTCGATCATAGGCAGCGATGGGAGAGTGCTTTACGATAGTCCGGCTGTGCAACGCGTGCTTGGATACGATACATCTGAAATTATCGGCGAGAACGTGTTTGACTACATCCATCCGGATGATCGGGATGCAGTACGGCAAGTGCTGCGGCAGATGGTTGACGAGCCTGGACGTCCGTACAGGGCGGAGTTCCGTTTTCGGCACAAAAACGGAGCCTGGCGTTACAGCGAGAGTATCGCGAAGAATCTGCTTCACAATCCCGCGGTGGGCGGCATTATAGTTAATTCCCGTGACATTACTGAGCGTCGCGAAGCGGCAGACGCGTTGAGGGAGAAAGAGGCCGCCCTGAACCGAAGTAACGAGCAGTTGCGCGCCCTTGCGGCGCGCATGCTGGTCGCCGAGGAAGAGGAGCGCCGCAGGATCTCGCGCGAGTTACATGACGACCTCAATCAGCGGCTCGCCATCGTCGCCGTGGATCTGGGCAAACTGTCGAGACAGGTCCCTGCGATGCCCCCGCGCCAGATCCAGAAGGATCTTCACGCTCTGCAACGCGGCGTGGCAACCCTGTCGGAAGATGTTCGCCGTACAGCGCACTATCTGCACCCGTCGATTCTTGACGACCTCGGGCTGGTGGTTGCCCTTCGATCGTGGTGTGAGGATTTCAGCCAGAGGCATTCCATAGAAACGACCTTCGTGCATCGTCACGTTCCGGAGGCTCTCCCGCAGGACGTCCGGACTGCGATATACAGAATTGTCCAGGAATGTCTGCGGAACGTGGCGAAACATTCACGAAGCGAATCCGCTCTGGTTCTGCTGGGTGGCTCGCGCCATGGTCTTCGCGTCACGGTTCGCGATTGTGGCGTTGGCTTCGATCCGGATTCAGCCCGGGGGCACGGCGCACTGGGCCTGATCAGCATTGAGGAGAGGGCCCGTCTGCTGGGTGGAACGGTGCGGATCCGCTCGTGCCCGGGTGATGGCTGCCGGGTGACGATCCAGATCCCTCTCGGGCCAGGGAATCCATGAGGCGACCCCGGGTTCTGCTGGCCGACGATCATACCCTGATGCTGGATGGGATCCGCAGCATGCTTGCGGACAAGGTAGATCTTGTTGGAACCGCGAAGGATGGCCGCACGCTGCTGGAGAGTGCGCTGGAACTGAAGCCCGACATCGTGCTGCTCGATATCAGCATGCCGCTTCTAAACGGAGTGGATGCGGCCCGTCAGATCAGGAAGGAACTTCCGAACACACGGATTGTCTTCCTGACGATGCATGCCGAGAGGGACTACGTCATCGAAGCGTTCAAAGCAGGCGCGCACGGCTTTCTGCTCAAATGGTCGGCCCAGGAAGAACTGGTAGCGGCGATTCGGCAGGTCATGGCGGGACATACTTACGTCACGCCGCTGATACCGAAAACAGTGCTCGAGTCCCTGCGTTCCTCTCCGAGAAGGGAATTGAAGCCTTCGGGCGATCTGAGCGCGCGGGAACGTGAAGTCCTGCAACTGGTCGCGGAAGGGCGGGCGGCGAAAGAGATAGCCGGCATCCTGCATGTGTCGGTAAAGACGGCTGAATACCATAAGTACCGGCTGATGCGAAAACTCGGCCTGCACAGTACCGCGGAACTGACCAGATACGCCGTTCAACGAGGCCTCGTGGGACTGGGAACATAAAATCCAGGACTTTTCCCAGTATGTGACCCTGTAAGCCGCTGTTAGGCTGGTTCGCATGCCTGTAACCCGCGAAAAGGCCGCACGTAAATCCTCTTTAGTTCAACTTGATATATCGTTTCCGATGGAATTGCTCCTTGTTAGTCCTGTGAATTGGGACCGGGGCGCAATCCGGGGATTCTGCCGTGGCGAGGGATGGACGATTCACGAGACGTCGAACTGGAGTGGCGCGAGGGACCTTCTCGTTTCGGAAAACGCCAGCGTCGTGGTCTGCGCCGAAAACCTTCGGGATGCAGGCTGGCAATCCGTGGCTGATGGGCTGGATGCTCATTGCGCCCCGGTGAGTCTCATCGTACTGGCGCAGGGCCCTGGCGGGGACTTGTTGTCGGAAGTGATTCATCGGGGTGGCTACGATGTCCTTGCATCGCCGCTGGAGCGCGAACACACGCTTCGGACGCTGACGCTCGCATGGAACGCCGCGCGAAACAAGTTCCTGAATGGCGCGCCGGCCGCTCTGAAACGACGCGAAACATCTCCTTTGAATCGCCGTGGCGCGCGATCCGCGGCAACTGCGGCCTGATCGGAAAACCGGTTGGCCTTCCGGGCCCGCCGGATGGAGACTTCCTTGAACAACGATATTCTCGCTATTCTTCTCGCCGGTGGCGCCGGTGAACGACTCTCGCCCTTGACGGCGCACACCGCCAAACCGGCCATCCCGTTTGGCGGCGCCTACCGGAGTATCGATTTCACGCTCTCGAAGTGCGTCAACTCGAATATCCGTCGGATGTTTGTCCTGACGCAGTACAAAGCCCTCGAATTGAGTCGTCATATCCGGGAAGGGTGGAATATGTTCTCCGGTGAGATGAATGAGTTCATCGAGGTGATTCCACCGATGAAACGGGTCCACGAAGACTGGTACCGTGGCACCGCCGATGCGGTATATCAGAATCTCGAGAGTATCCTGTCCGAAGATACCGGCCTTACTCTGATTCTGGCCGCCGATCATATCTACAAAATGGATTACCGGGAAATGATTTCCTGGCACCGGCAGAAAGGCGCGGATATCACGCTCGCAACCATTCAGGTCCCGCCGGAGGAAGCGCGGCGCTTTGGCGTGGTCCGGATGGAGACCTCGGGCAGCGTGTCTGGATTCGAGGAAAAGCCGCGGCACAATCATCCGACGCCGTCGATCTTCAATCCGAGAATGATCAGCGCGTCCATGGGAGTGTATGTTTTTAACACGAGCACGCTCATTCGCGCGCTGCTGCGGGATGCGCGCGAGCCGAACTCTTCGCATGACTTCGGGCGCGATATTCTGCCTGCCTGTATCGGGGAGTCAAAGGTCTTCGCGTACGATTTCCACGATCTGAACCACAACACGGTTCGCTACTGGCGTGACGTGGGGGCGCTCGACGCCTATTACGACGCCAACCTCGATCTTCTGTCGCCGCTTCCGGATTTCAATCTCTATGACCGGAACTGGCCTGTGCGAACCCATATGCCGCAGCAACCGCCCGCGAAGTTCATCTTTTCAGCCGAGGACAGGCGAGTCGGCGTGGCCATCGACTCCATCGTCTCGGCGGGCTGCGTGATTCGGGGTGGCCGGCTGACGCGAAGCATCCTGTCGCCGGGCGTGCGGATCCAGAGTTCCTGCGAAATCGACAGCAGCATTATCATGAATGACTGCGAAATCGGCAGGAACTCGCGTATCCGCCGGGCGATCCTGCCGCCGAACAGCGTTATCCCCGAAAACACCACGATCGGTTACAACCAGGACGAAGACAGCGCCAGGGGATACACGATTACCGAAGCGGGAGTTGTCGTTGTGCCTCCGCCGCAGTCGTCCCTGAGCCGGTACGAGGAAGCCGGCGAGACGGCTGGTTTGATCCGCGCCGCCAGACATCGGCACGCGACGGCAAAGTCTGCCGCGAGCCGTTAAGGCGCTCCGGCGCGGGTGAGCGGATGCCCGCCGGCGCGCCCTCGGATTGAGATATGCTGGCCTGATAAGGAATACTGGCCATGGCAATCACCTTCCATCTCAACGGAGGCTCGCATTCCGTCGATGTCGATCCTCGGATGCCGCTGCTCTGGGTTCTGCGGGACACGCTCGGCATGACCGGGACGAAGTTCGGCTGCGGCATGGCGCTGTGTGGCGCCTGTACCGTGCATATCAACGGTAACGCGGTGCGGGCCTGCGTGACGCCGGTTTCGAGCGTCGCGGGTAAGTCTGTCACGACGATCGAAGGTTTATCGGCCGATACGACGCACCCGGTACAGCAGGCGTGGATTGAGGAAGATGTCCCGCAGTGCGGTTATTGCCAGTCCGGGCAGATCATGGCGGCGGCGTCGCTGCTGGCAAAAACGTCCAGGCCGACGGATGCCGACATCGACGAAGCGCTGAAGGGCAACATCTGCCGGTGTGGAACTTACTCCCAGATTCGCCGCGCCGTCCACCGCGCCGCGGAGATCAAGGCGAACGGAGGCAAGGCATGAGTAACCGCCGTGACTTTCTGAAAACCGGCGCCGCCGGTCTGCTCATTGGCTTCGTTTTGCCGGAACGGTCGAGAGTGGAAGGCCAGGGCTTCGGGCGCGGTTCGCAAAACGAACCCAAACCCAGCGCCTACATCCATGTGGGACCGGATGACACGGTGACGTTCACCATCACCAAAGCCGAGATGGGGCAGGGAACGGTAACGTCTCTTTCCATGCTGCTCGCCGAAGAACTGGACTGCGACTGGTCCAGAGTTCGAACCGAGTTCGCCCCGGTCAATCCCCAGTTGTACGGCATGCAGGGTGTCTTCGGAAGTCAGAGCATACGGACCACCTGGGGTCCGCTGCGCCAGGCGGGCGCGACCGCTCGCGCCATGCTGATGGAGGCGGCGGCGCAACAGTGGGGAACCGACAAATCGCAGCTCCGAACGGAAGATGGGTTCGTTTTGCATCCGGCCGCGAATGCCCGGTTGAGCTACGGCAGCCTTTCGCTGGCCGCTTCGAAACTTCCAGTCCCGACTGGCGTGGCGCTGAAGGATCCGAAGCAATATAAGCTGATCGGAAAATCGATCAGGCGTCTCGACACACGAGACAAGGTGAACGGCAAAGCGAAGTTCGGACTGGATGCGCGCATCCCGGGCATGCTGTACGCGTCGCTCGAGCGCTGCCCGGTATTTGGAGGGAAGGTCGCCAGTTTTGACGCCGCCAGTGCGAAGGCCGTTCCCGGCGTGAAAAATGTCGTGCAGATTTCGAATGGCGTGGCGGTGATTGCCGATAATACCTGGTCGGCAATGCAGGGACGGAAGGCCCTGACTGTTCAATGGGATGAGGGGCCGGTTGCGTCGGTCAACAGCGCCGGCGTCAGCCGGATGTTTGCGGATTTCGCCCGTCAGCCAGGCGCCGTCGCGAAACGCGCGGGAGATCCCGATCGAGCCCTGAGCGCCGCCGCGAAACAAATCGAAGCCGTTTACGAAACACCGTTCCTGTCGCACGCCCCGATGGAGCCGATGAACTGCACGGCTGTCGTCCATCCGGACAGCTGTGAGGTCTGGGCTCCGACTCAGATGCAGGCCGGGTCGCGGAGCACGGCCGCGCAGATCACCGGCCTGAAACCGGAGAATGTCAAAGTCAACACGCTCTACATGGGCGGCGGCTTCGGAAGGCGTGGTGGAACGGATTACGTCGCCGAAACCGTGGAAATCGCGAAGGCGATGCCGGGAACTCCCGTCAAACTGACGTGGACCCGTGAAGACGACATGCAACACGATCTGTACCGTCCTGCGTCATACGTGAAATTCGGCGGCGGCGTGGATGCAGACGGCTGGCCCATCGCGTTCACGGCGAAGATCGCGTGCCCCTCGTTTTTCGGCGGTGGACGCGGTGGTGCGGTCGATGGCACGGCAGTCGAAGGGATTCACACGCTCGAGTACGCCATTCCGAATATCCACGTTGACTGGCGTAAGGCCGACCCGGGAATTCCGACGACTTTCTGGCGGGCTGTCGGGTATACGCAGAATACATTTTTCGCCGAATCGTTCATTGACGAACTGGCTGCGGCGGGCGGCAAGGATCCGGTGGACCTGCGCCGCCGGTTGCTGGCGAAGTCTCCGCGGTTGTTGGGTGTGCTGAACCGGGTAGCCGAGCAATCGAACTGGGGCAGGCCGCCCGCCGGACATTTT
>DASZUZ010000252.1:0-5417 GCA_035547415.1 Bryobacteraceae bacterium
GACGGTCAGGCTGCCTTCGTGCGCCCGGACGATGATGTCGTAACTGATCGAGAGCCCGAGGCCCGTGCCCGCTCCGGCGGGTTTGGTGGTAAAGAAAGGCTCGAAAATCTTTTGCGCGAGACCGGGCGATACGCCGGGGCCATTGTCTTCGAGAATCAATTCTACGGAGTCGCCGGCGTCGCGCGTGGTGACGCGAAGACAGGGCATGTAATCCGCCCCCGCCGTTCTTTTCTTTTCGGCGGTTGCGTAAAGAGCGTTGTTCAGGATGTTCACCAGAACACGGCTGATGTCCTGGGCGACGACGGGAACGGGAGGCAGGCCCCCGGCAAGGTTCTTTTCGATGGTGACGTTGAAGCCGGAATCCTGCGCTCTCATGCCGTGATACGCGAGGTTCAGGGCTTCATCGACCAGGGCGTTCATATCCGCCGCCTCGCGCCTGCCGGGCTGGCCGTGCGAATGGAGGAGCATGCCCCGCACGATGCTGTCCGCCCTCTTGCCGTGGGTTTCGATCCGGTCCAGATTTTCGCGCAGCGTCTTCAGGAGATCGCGCAGTTCAGCGCTGTCCGGCTCAGGACGTCCGAGTTCCTGTTCCAGGTCTTCCACGATTTCACGAGAGAGAGACGCAAAATTGGTGATGAAGTTGAGCGGGTTCTTGAGTTCGTGGGCGATGCCTGCCGTGAGGGCGCCGAGCGACGCCAGTTTCTCCTGCACCACGAGCCGGTCTTTGGCGCCGTGCAGTTCGATGAGGGCCTGTTCGAGATCCTTCGCGTGCTTCGCTTCCTGATCCCGCAGGCGTTTCTTTTCGAGCGTGGCTCCGATGCGCGCCCGGAGCAACACGGGGTCGAAGGGTTTCGGCAGATAGTCTTCCGCGCCCATCTGAATGCAGCGGATGGCGGCGGAACTCTCGTCGAGCGCCGAAATCACGATGACGGGCACGGCGCGCGAGTCGGCGGCTTCGCGGATCCGGCTGAGAACGTCGAATCCGCTTAAGCCGGGCATGATGACGTCCAGCAGGACGAGATCGAAATGATGTCGGGAAAGCAGGTCGAGACAGTCCTGTCCGGTCGCCGCGGTGGTGACCGAATATCCCTGCCGTTCCAGCATCCGGCGCAGCAGGTCGCGATTGATCGGATCGTCGTCGACAACCAGAACGTCGGCTTCCGCTCCCTGCGTGACCGCCGTCGCGAGCGAAGGCGCTTCCGGCGCTTCGTCGACCAGCGCCGTCAGACTGGAGGCGGCCTGCAGCATCTTCGCGAAGTCTTCGGAATGGCGGTGGCGCAGGGAAGGCGGGAGTTGATCGAGCGCTTCCGTCAGGGATGCCCGATAGACCGCCTCCCTCGCCTGCGCGGGCAGCGTTTCATCCGGAAAGGTTTGCAGCAGGCGCACCAGTTCCCTTGCTCGCACGATGACTTCCTTCAGCGCGGCGGAACTGTGCTCTTCTGAACCGTCCGGGTGATCCGACAGCTCTTCCGTGAGGATCTCCGCGTAGCCGATCAGGTGATTGAGGGCGTTGCGCAGGTCATGCCGGAATTGAGCAGCGGGAGGTTTCATCTACCAGAGGTGATAATAGCCGTCGCGCTCGGCCAGTTCGACATCAACGCCGAAAAGATTGCGCAACGCATCCGCCGTTAAAGTCTCGTGCTTCGGGCCGTCGGCCACGATCTGACCCTGGCGCATGAAGATAACGCGTTCGATTTCGGGAATGATGTCCGAGAGATGATGCGTCACGAGCAGGATGCCGATTCCGGACTGCGCGAGTTTGCGAACGGTCTCCCGGAGTTCATGCTGCGCAAACAGGTCCAGGCTGGTGGATGGCTCGTCGAGCAAAAGTGCTTTCGGGTTGTGCACGAGAGCGCGCCCGATCAGCATGCGGCGCGCTTCGCCTGACGACATCTCGTCGACGGGCTTTTGGGCAAGATGAGGAGCTTCCAGCATTTCGAGGATTCGCGAGGATCTGGCGCGCATTTCATCCGTCACATGATGATTCGGCCAGATGCCGATGCTCGAAAAGAATCCTGAAAGGACGATATCAAAACCGGTGATTTCGCGGGTGCATTGCGTCATCAGGTCGTTCGAAACGATCCCGAGCAGGTTGCGGAGATCGAAGACGTTCCAGGTGGATTCGCCGAGGATGCGGACAGAGGATGCGGGATTCGCGAGAGGGTAGCAGTCGCGGGTGATCGTCTTGATGAGAGTGGATTTGCCGCATCCGTTCGGACCGAGGATGGCGACGTGTTCTCCGGCGCCGATGGAAAGGGAGACATCACGCAGGGCGATGTTATCGCCCCGCATCACGGTTACGTTCTGAAGGTCTATGAGCGCGGGAGAAAGGGGCACGAGACCAGTATGCCAGGCGGGTCAAAGCGCCCCGGAGTTCGCGCTACGGCTCCCGGGCAACCCGGAAGCCGATCATGCGGTGCGACTGGAACGAAGGCCAGGCGGCCGATCTTCCGTAGCTGCGCAGATCGAACGGTTCGAGAAAGAACGAGCCGCCGCGCACGACGCGGTAAGCGCCGGTCGCCGGCCCTTTGGGGTTTTTGCGCGGCGAAGAGGAGTAGTAGTCGCGGCTGTACCAGTCGGAGCACCATTCCATGACGTTGCCACCCATATCCATCACGCCGTAGGGCGATGCTCCCTTGGGGAAACTGCCGACTTTCATGCCGGTGTCGAAGCGTTCGGAGCCGACGTAGTTGGCGCGGGAGTGATCGATCTCATTGCCCCACGGATAGCGGCGCTGATCCGTGCCGCGGGCCGCTTTCTCCCACTCGGCTTCGGTCGGCAGGCGATACTTCTTCCCGGTTTTTGCGCTGACCCAGTTGCAGTAAGCGACGGCGGAATCCCAGTTCACGCCAAGCACCGGATAATCGTCGCTGTCCGGCGTCCCGCCGCCATGATTGTTGGCCTGTGTCCAGTAGGGAACCTGGTCTTTGGGAACGACGTGGCCGTTGGGCCAGAACTTCGGGTCGTCGTAGCCGGAATCGTCGCGGAACTTTTTCCATTCACCGTTCGTGATCTCGTACTTGCCGATATAGAACGCATCGACATCGACGGTATGGACCGGGCGCTCGCGGGGCAACCCGTCGCCGAAGTTGTCGCCCATTTTGAAGGCGCCTGCGGGAACGTAGACGAGATCGCCGTAGCCGTCATTCACGACGGGTGGAGCGCCACCGGTGGCCGCCGCGGCCTGGGGCACATGGACCGAAAACAGGAGCGACAAAGCTCCCACTGCGCTGACGACAGCGACGCGACGCACTATTCTTTTCCTCCGGGAATAAATCCATCCTGCTTCAGGAAGTTCTCGAGACGGCCCATCCAGTCGGAATAGATGCCGCTGGCATAGCCATCGCCGAAGCCGTGATGGCCTTTCTGGTAGAGATGCAGTTCGGCGGTTGCGCCGGCTTTGTTGAGATCGATGAAGAGTTGCGCGGAGCCATTGGCGTTGCCGACGTCGCGAGCCGCGCAGACGATGAAGGTCGGCGGAAAGTTCTTCAGATCCTCGCCGGGCGCGCCGCGACCGGGACCGTAAACGAGACCGAGATAATCGGGGCGGGAACTCAGGCGATCGACAGGATCGGGCGCGTTGGGATCGCCCGGACCGGCAGCGTCCCCTACTCCCCGGCCGAGCGTGGAACCGGCGGAGAAGCCGATGAAGCCGACGCGTTTGGGATCGAGCTTGAAATCGGCCGCGAGGGACCGCACCATCTGGATCGCGCGCTTGCCGTCCATCACGCGGACTTCCTGGCTGTAGCGCGGCGCAAGCCGGTAGGTGAGCACAAACGCGGCGACGCCCCATTGGTTGTAGCGCTCGGCGATGTCCATGCCTTCGGCGCCGTACATCAGCATGATGTTGGAACCGCCGGGCGCGACAACCACGGCGCCGCCGTTGCGCTTGTTTTCGGGCGGGAGGAAGACGGTCAGAAAGGGTTTGTCAAGGGGGCCGTCGCCCTTAGCCATCGGGACTTTGCCGTCCTCCCAAAGCGGGATGTTGTAGTTGGATCCGGCGGCGTGTTTTTCGGCGATGGTTTTGTTTTCCGCGGCAAAAAGCGCGGCGGACATCGAGAGCGCGACGAGCATGGTTCGCCCGCTCCGGTTCAGGAGAAGTGATGCAGCCATCGAGGTACAGTTTATGCCAGAGCCCGCGACGCCGGTACAATAAGGCTTCCCTTCATGACGCTTACCCGGAGCGCGCAACGGGCGCTCATCGTCTCCTTTTGTGCCGTGCTCGCCGCGATCTATGCGATCGCGTGGCTTGCGCCGTCGATCGGGCTTTTCCATGACGACGCTATCTATCTTGTGACGGCGAAATCGCTCGCGTCCGGGCACGGCTACACGATCGAAAGCCTGCCCACGCCGATTCCCCAGACGAAGTATCCGCCGCTGTTCCCGGCGTTGCTGGCGCTATTCACGCTGATCTCCCGGCAGACGCAGTGGCTCAAGCTGCTGCCCGTGTTGTGCACGGTGGGCTGGCTGGCACTCAGCTACCGGCTTCTCCGGAAGATGGGGGCGCAGAGCGGGGGAGCGTGGCTCCTGGTTCTATTGACCGCGGCGTCTCCGATGGTCGTGTTCCTGGGGACGAATCTTCTGTCCGAGCCGCTGTTCGCGCTGCTGGTGACGGCGGCTTTACTGGCGCTGCTGGATGACCGGGCAGTGCCGGCAGGCGTGCTGGCCGGGCTGGCGACGTTAACGCGATCGGCCGGAGTGCCGCTGATCGTGGCGTGCGTGCTGGTTTTGATTATCCGCCGCCGGTTACGAAGCGCCGCGCTGTTTACGGCTGCCGCGATGGCGATGGCGGCTCCGTGGTTCGGCTGGGCGCTGGCGCATTCGGCAGGGCACCCGTATTACAGCGGCGCGAACTACGCGGCGAGCAACATTCTCACCGGGTACAGCGCGAACGAGAAGCTTGCGATCTTCGGGTCAAACATTCTGCTGCTGCTGGCGAGTCCATTTCACCTGCTGACCGGGATTGTCAGCACGTATGCAGCGGCGGGCACAGCCGCACTGGCCGGCTGGAGTCTGTTCCGGCGCCGTCAACTGATGCCCGATTTGTTCGTTGCGCTGTATTGCCTGATGCTGCTTCTGTGGGCCTGGCCTCCGCAACGGTTCGTGGCTCCGATTCTGCCGCTCATTCTCTGGATGTTGTGGCGCGTTTTTCAAAATGTACGCATTCGTGAGGCGCTCGCGGCGGTCGTCGTGATCCTTCTTGCGCTACCGCTGTGGACCGACATCAGCCGGATCCCGAAGACGCTCCGGTACGGGCAATTCCCAACGTCGAACGTAACGCCCGGCGACTGGTCCGAAATGGGGAAACTGTTTACATACATTCGCGAACAGACGCCGGCGGACGCGGTGATCTGCGCGAACCTGGACCCGGTGTTCTATCTGAATACGGGGCGCAAAGCGATTCGAGGGTTCTCGCC
>DASZUZ010000253.1:0-4737 GCA_035547415.1 Bryobacteraceae bacterium
AAGTCCTGTGCTTCCCGCGCCAGTTGCCTTCGTCCCGCGGCCGTAATCGTATACAAGCGGACTTTCCGGCCCGTTTCGGAAGTTCCCCATTCGGCGCGTACCCAGCTGTTGACGAGCAACCTCTGCAATGCCGGATAGAGCGAGCCCTCACCGACCCGCAACGCATCCTCCGACACGCGCTGAATGTATTGCGCGATGCCGTAGCCGTGGTTCGGCGAGCGCGTCAGCGTTTTGAGAATCAGCATGTCGAGCGTGCCGGGCAGAAGGTCGGGCGTCGTTGAAGCCATGGATAAACGATACCTCGATTATCGATGCCTCATTGTGCGGCTGAGGGCCGGGGTTGTCAAGCAGTTCTCCTGCCGGAAAAGCCTACAAATCATGCCCTGACGGTATACCCGAACCGGCTCCGCGATACGTATACTCACGCAGAGGCCTTTTTCCGCGCTCGCATGCATAACCCTATCCCGCTGTCCCCGGAACTTCTGGAACTCCTTCAGAACACAGACACATGCACGATTTCAAACGCCATCGAGACCTTTAACGTCCGGATGCGAAACGAAGGCTACATCCAGAACGGGATGCGCTGCATCTTCCCGGACCTGCCTCCGGTTGTCGGCTACGCGGTGCCCGGGCGCATACGCACCGGCGCTCCGCCGATTGCGGATCTTTGCTATTACCAGCGGACGGACTTCTGGGAGTATCTGGCGGACTTCCCGTCACCCAAAATCATGGCTTTCGCCGATGTCGATCACGCCCCCGGAACCGGAGCGTTCGTGGGCGAGATCCACGCCGAGATTGCAGCGGCGATGGGCTGCGTCGGCTACATCTCGAACGGAGCCGTTCGCGACGTTCCGGCGCTTGCGCGGAAGAAGTTTCAATGCTTCGCGGGCAGCGTCAGCGTCTCGCATTCCTATGCTCATATTGTCGATTTCGGAGAGCCGATTCACCTTGGCTGCCTGAAGATTTCACCGGGAGATCTGCTGCATTGCGATCAGCACGGAGTGCTGTCGATTCCCCGTGAAGTCGTGGACGGCCTTCCCGAAGCAGTACGGGCCGTCAGAGAACGGGAAGCGCAGTTGATCCGGTTGTGCAGATCGGCTGACTTCTCCGTCGAGAAACTGGTGGCCCTTCTCGAGAACAAAGACTCCTGCTCAACACAGAATCGTACCTGACCATCGACAGGGCCCGTCGGACGCCGTTCGCTGCTGCAAAAATAGAACCAGGGGAATGCCCGGCTCCAATTGGTCGTCTCGAAATACGCGCGCGCTGCTGCTGGCGGGCTTCGGCGGTCTGTTGCTGCTGATGGCCCTCGCGGCGCTCGACGCGTTGCGCATTCTCCAGTCGATTGAACGCCGCAGTAACGTCATTCGCGAGGATTTTCTTGAACGAAATCGCCTGCTGAACCAGATCCGTTCGGATCTGTATCTGTCCGGAACCTGGGTGCGCGATTACGTCCTCGAACCGGATCCCGCGAACGCGGACGCGCAAAAGGCGAACCTGAAACGAATTCGGACCGATCTCGAACAAGCCATCGACCGGTACGCGAAGCTGCCGGGAAACGACGGATCGCTTGAAATTCTGCAGCGCGAACTGCAGGGTTACTGGAAAGTAATCGACCCGGTCATGCACTCGGGCGACGAAGCGAGGAAGGCCGCCGGATATGCGTTTCTGCGGGACGAAGTATATCCGCGGCGCACCGCCATGGTCGCGCTGGCCGATGAGATCGGCGCATTCAATGAACACCAGTGGAACGCCCGCATCCTGCAGGTGACGGCGCTGTTCTCGGGCTTCAAAGCGCGCGTTGGCATCACCATGCTGATCACGCTCGGGTTGGGCGGCCTGCTGGCCGCCTTCAGCACCAGCCGCATTCTGAACTACCAGCGCGAGGTGGCGGGGAATCTCCGCGAAATCGAGCAGGCCCGGTCCGAGCTGAAGGAACTCTCGACGCGGTTGCTCGAAGTGCAGGAAAACGAGCGGCGGGCGCTCTCGCGCGAATTGCACGACGAGGTCGGCCAGTCGCTTTCGGCCCTGCTGGTCACGATCGGGAATCTCAAGGCGGAATTGCCGGAAGAATACCGCGCGTCGCAGTCCGGACGGCTGGCCGAACTGCGGGCTCTGGCCGAATCTTCGCTCCGCTCCGTCCGGAACATGACCCTGTTGCTGCGCCCCTCGATGCTCGATGACCTCGGGCTCATCCCTGCATTGCAGTGGCAGGGGCGGGAGGTTTCGAGAAGGACCCCGATGAACGTCAGCATCGACGCCGCGGGCGTTCCAGAAGACTTGCCGGACGAGTACCGGACATCGATCTACCGTCTGGTCCAGGAAGCGATTCACAACAGCGAGAAGCACGCTCACGCCTCGTCGGTCCGCGTGACGATGCGGGCGCATTCGAACTCGCTCGTGCTCTCGGTTCAGGACGACGGCCGCGGCTTCGACATCGAAAGAGAAAAAGGCATGGGACTGCTCGGCATGCACGAGAGGGTTGAGAACCTCGGCGGCACCTTCAACGTGGAATCGGAAATTGGCCGCGGCACCCTGATCATGGTGAGGCTTCCCCTACCCGCATGAAAAACATTCGTATTTTGCTGGCCGACGATCACACGATCATGCGCTCGGGGCTTCGGCTCCTTCTGGAACGGCAGCCCGGCTTCGAAGTGGTCGGCGAAGCGGCCGACGGCCGTGAGGCGGTGGAACTGGCGGAAAAGCTCTCGCCCGAAGTCATCGTCATAGACGTCGCGATGCCCCGGCTGAACGGACTCGACGCGACGCAGCAGATCACCGCGAAGAATCAGGGCATCGCGGTGGTCGTGCTGAGCATGCACTCCGATGAAAGTTACGTCGCCCGCGCGCTGAAAGCGGGCGCGCGCGGGTACCTGCTCAAGGATTCCGCGGAAGCCGATCTGATCACCGCCATTCGCGCCGTTCACGCAGGCAAAGCTTTCTTCAGTCCGGAGGTCAGCCGGCTGCTCGCCGAAGATTTCCTCCGCCAGATGCACGAAAAAGGCGTGGAAGACAGTTACGAACTGCTGACCATGCGCGAACGGGAGGTCCTGCACCTGCTGGCCGAGGGCAAGTCCAACAAGGAAACGGCCTCCATCCTGAACCTCAGTCTGAAAACCGTCGAAACCCACCGCTCCAATATTCTCGAAAAGCTGCACCTCCGGGGAACGCCCGAACTGGTGCTCTACGCCGTGCGCAAAGGCGTTATTTCCTGACTTCGGTCGATGCCAGCCGGACCGCCTGAATCACGCGGTTCTCGTGAAAGGGGCGCGTCAGGACGTCGTATCCGCCCCTTTCGATCACTTCCAGCCAGAGCCGGTCGTCATTGCCCGGCGACGTCAGAATGATCCGGCTGTTGGGACACTGCGCGCGAAGCGCGGGAAGCGCTTCGCGCCAGTCACAGGGCTCGAGATCCCGGTCACAGATGATGACGGCCGCGGGGTGATGCTTCAGGTCCGCGAGAGCCAGGTCGCACGTCGCGGCGAACCGCAGGTTCCACTTTGCCTTCGCGGCGATTCCGGTGAGAGCGACGCGATCCGGAGTTTCCGGCAGGACCGCCAGAACGGATATTTTTTCGTCGTCACCCCGGAATAACTTCGCCACATCGCTCAGACGCATCGGTAGCCTTCGTGCCTAACGAAGATTGCCCAACTGGAACTCCAGAACGGAGTGCTGTGTCTGGTAATCGAACTTCGCGCTGGCGTTGGCGATCTCCGCGGAAGTGTAATTCAGTTGCCCCTGGCTGAGTTCGACAATGGAACCGAGCCCCAGATCGTAGCGGCTCTGAGCCAGATCGAGCGCCAGCTTCGCCTGATCGAGAAGCTGCGCCGTGAGCCCCACCTGTTCATACGCGGTCATGGCGTTCAGCCACGCGATCCGGACGTCTCGGGTGATGCGGTTCTGGAGGTCTTCGACATTCTTCTGCGCCGAAGCGAGACGCAGTTCGGCCTCGGTGCGGCGAGCTTTGAACAGGCCGCCGTTGAGGATCGGGATGGAGATGTTGGCGCCGATGGCGCCGTAGCGGCCGGGGATCGGGGCCTCTCCGGCCGGCGCGAAACCGGCGGTTCCCGTCACGGCGACGGTGGGATAAGAAAGCGCGCGCTCGGCCTGCACGGTCTTCTGGGCGGCATTCACCTGAAACCGCAGATCCGCCAGTTCCGGCCGTTTCTGAAGCGCCTGCTGGATATAAGTGTCCGCGGCCGCTTCCACCGCCCCCGGCATCGGTTCATCCGCCAGGACAAAATCCCGCTGTCCGGGCATGCCCAGCGCCGTCGCGAGTTGCGCTTTGGCGGAGTCGAGATCGTTCTGCGCGGCGGAAAGCTGGATCTTCGCCTGCGCCAGGTTCACGTTGGCGAAGCTGACGTCCAGTTGCGATTTCAACTTGCTCTGCGCGAGTTGCGTCACCTGATCGGAGACGAGCTGCCGGGCTTTCACGGTCTCCTGTGAAACGGTCAGAACAGATTGCGCGCGAAGAACCGCGAAATAGGCGCGATCCGTCTCCAGCACGATATCCGCGTCCACGGTCTGCGCCGCCTGATTCTCGGCCTGCGCGCGGAAGCTGGCGGATTCGGCGAGATTGCGGGTGCGTCCGAAATCCGTAATCAGCTGGCTTACCGTGAGGCCGGTGCCCAGGCGATTGTAGACCACCGGGTTATTCAAAGCGCCGGCGGCGAGACGCGATCCGGAATCGGCGCCGACACCGGTGATGTTGCCGCTCAGATTGGGCTGGAGGTTGGA
>DASZUZ010000254.1:0-3821 GCA_035547415.1 Bryobacteraceae bacterium
ACACGCGATCCCGCGCTGATACATCCGGCTGGTGACAAAATCGTTTCCCTGCATCCGGTTCTTGTGCGCCGTTCCATCCGGGAAATGAGTGAATGACGTTTCGCCGAGTTTATGCTCCTCCAGGTCCCACACCTCGCTCAGATGCCGCCCCGGCTCGAACCCGACAGCCCAGTCGTAGTTGAGGCCCTGAATCGGATTCGTCTTCGGGCGCCCCTGCGAATGGCACTGAATACAAACGTCATTCGCCCGCACGAAATCCAGCCGCGCCAGATTCACGATATTATTCGCGGACGGTTTCGCCACGTGCGCCGCGCCCGGTCCGTGGCACTTCTCGCACCCCACGTTCCACTCCGTCACCTGTTTCGTGTTGATGTTGTAATTGACCGAGTGGCATCCGTCGCATAAAGGACCGGTGGGCCGTTTCATCGGATCGTTGGGATAAAGCGGAATCCACCAGTCCGCTCCCGCCTGCGGATTGTACGGCCGCCAGACCCTGTTCCGCACGTCCCATTGGGCGGGAAAAACAAAGTAATCGTCGCCCCGTTTCGTGAAATACCGCTGTTTCCATTTACTGCCGTAGACAAACGCGACATCCTCCGGTTTGAACGTCACCAGCGGATTCGGCTTCGAAAAATCGCCGACGATCACCTCGGGATGCGCTTTCGGATCCACCACGACGTTCGCCATGCGCGTGTTCTTCCATCGCGCGTAAATCTTCGGATGGCACGTCGCGCACGCCTGGGATCCGGCATAGCCGCCGGCGGACGGGGGAGGTTGCTGCCCGAACAGCGCTCCGGCGGCGCTCAGGAGCAGTAAAACAGGATGAATACGCGAAACACGTTTCAGGCTTTTCGGCATGTGCGTCTTCTATGTGAACACAAAAAGTGAACACGGAAGTAACGCACTCGCGCCTCACCTCACGAACCGGGTGTCTCATCCGGCCCGCGAGCGCAATCCACGCACTCCAGTTCATGACCGAGAAATCCGGCGCGCCCTTCCGGAGTCGTCACCCACGTTCTGACGGTCCACGGAGGATCGTGCCGGACATGCTGCGTGTGCCCGCATTCGAGGTCCGCAACCCAGTGACCCTGATCGTCCTGATGGAAACCGATAATCCTGCGCTTCATCGCCGATCACACGACGTCGAACACCAGCTTGAACCCATAATCCATATGGAGTTGCTGGTGACAGTGGAACAGCGTCAGCCCGTCCATCGCCGGCGTCACATCCGCTTCAATCTTGCGGAATCCTTTCACGAGCACCACATCCTTCAGGATGCCCGACGTCGGCTTGCCGAAGACATTCGTCAGCTCGAAACTGTTCCGGTGCAGATGGATCGGGTGGGCATCGTCCGTCTGATTGTCGAACACAAGCCGGTATCGCTTTCCCTTCTGCAATTTCCTCGGCTCTGCCTTGCCGTCGAAACCTTTCCCGTTGATGGTCCACTGGTTGAAACCGCCCGTGCCGCCATTGATCTTCCCGAACACCAGCGGAATCGTCTCCTCCGGAGCCGGAGCCGTGGCGCTCTGGCCGAAGATCGTGTAATCCCAGGGCTTCTTCGCCGGCTTGATCCACCGCGGCGCGCCGGTCTTGTTCGCATACTCCACGACAATCCCCATCCCGTTCTTCCGGTCGTCATCCTTCGGCGTACCCAGAATCCACACGCCGGGATTGTTCATCTCCACGACCGCCGACACCCGCTCCGCCGTCCCGAGTTCCAGCACTTCGACTGGTTGCGGCCGCGGAACCGGATTCCCATCGAGCGCCACCACCTGAAACTGATGCCCCGGCAGCGCAAGCTGAATGTTCTCCGTCGCGCTCGCATTGAGGATATGGAAAAGGACTCGCTGCCCCTGCTTCACGCGCACCGGATCGCCGTAGCCGAGGCACTTGCCATTGATCGTAAATCGCTGATACCCGATCTCCCACCCGTTCGGCTTCTCCTGCTTCTGTTGCGCAGCCTTGTTCTCGGCAGCCTGATCTTCTTCGCCCTCCTCCATCTCTTCCGCGCCGAAAAACGGCTCGAACTCATGCGTCGCGAGAAAGACTTCCTGATCGTAATTGCCGCGATTATTCTTCGGCTCGATATAGACGAAGGCGAACTGCCCGGTATAGGTCCCGCGATTCAGGTCCGACATCGCCATCACGTGCGAATGAACGAATCGCGCCCCCGCCGGCTGCGGCGTGAGTTGATATCGCAGATGACCGCGCGCCGGGACCACGAGGCTCTTCTCCTCCGCCGCGCCATCCACGGACGCCGGAATGATCTGGCCGTGCCAGTGAACGAGTTCCGGCGTATCCGTGTCGTTGAACAAATCGACCGTCGCCGTCACGCCTTCGCGAAACCGCACCACCGGTCCCGGAACCGACCCGTTATAGCCGATCGTGCTGATCGTATGCTCTTTCGCGATATCCGCCAGCACCGGACCGATCCGGAGCGTGACATCCGCGGGACCGCCCGGCGCCGCGCGGTCCGGCGCGGACGCGCTCGCGCCCGGGTTGGAAGACCGGCTGCATCCGCCCAGCAACAATGCCGACGCAGCCGCATCGGCGAGAAAAGATCGACGGCTCTTGGAAGAATCTTTCATAAACGGCGACACCGCTCGCCGATTCGATGCTATCATCACTTTTCGTAATCGAGTGTCGAAATCGAAGTTGGATAATGAAGAAGCGCTGGCCGACCGTGAGTTGTATTCCGGTCTGATCCGCCTGCACGTGCTCCATCACGCGGCCGAAGGTCCCATCTTCGGCCTCGGCATGATCGAGGAACTGTCGCGGCACGGCTATCGGATCAGCCCGGGCAGCTTGTACCCCTTGCTGCAGGGACTCGAAAAGAAGGGCTATCTTCGCTCGACCGAACAGCGCGACGGCAAATCGAGGCGGCGCGTCTACCGCGCGACGGCGCTCGGCAAAAAAGCCCTCGCGGCATCGAAAAACAAGGTACGGGAACTCTTTCATGAACTCGTCGAAGGCGATTAGCTCACGTGACTAAGGCGGCAGCGAGGCGGCTCCGCGTTGCCGGGTGTTTCGTATTTCTGCTTGCCGTCGAAACCGTAGCGGCCCAGTCGCCTGCTCCGCCAACGCTCGCCCAGGCTGTCCGGAGCGCTCTCGCGAACTATCCGTCCATCCGCGTCTCCCGAGAACAACTCAACGCGGCGGCCGCCGGTATCCAGCTCGCGCGCACGGCCTACCTTCCAAGAGTGGACGCGCTCGCGCAGGTGAACCGCGCCACCCGCAACAACCTTTTCGGATTGCTCCTGCCGCAGAGCGTCATCCCCTCCATCTCCGGTCCCGTCATCGGCTCCAATAATTTCGGTTCGGTCTGGGGCAGCGCCGCCGGCGTACTCGTCACCTGGGAACCCTTCGATTTCGGATTGCGACGCGCCAGTGTCGAAGCCGCCAATGCGGCTCGCGCCCAATCCGAAGCGTCCGTCAAACGAACGCAGTTCGACGTCGCCGTATCCGCCGCGGACGCCTGGCTCACGCTCGTTGCCGCGCAAGAAACCGTGAAAGCCGCGCAGGCCGGCGTCGACCGCGCGGACACCATCGTCCGCACCACCACCGCGCAGGTCAACGCGCAGTTGCGGCCGGGCGCCGACCAGTCGCGCGCCGAAGCCGAACTCGCCGCCGCGCGCACGCAACTGATTCAGGCGCAGGAGGCCGTCGACACCGCTCGCGTCACCCTGTCGCAACTCACGGGAAGCGACTTGCCGGACACTGCCATCGGCGCCGCCGCCCTCGCGCAGTTGCCGCCGGAACAGACGCCATCCGCCGTGAACATCGCCGCCAATCCGGCTGCCCTCGAGCAGAACGCCGTCGTG
>DASZUZ010000255.1:0-3141 GCA_035547415.1 Bryobacteraceae bacterium
CGATACGGATCCCTCGGATGGCCACAGACCCGAAGGCGCCACGCCGAACGTCTGTTTCGTGTAGTCCCGCGCCATCTGAAGCTGCAGCCTCGCGTCCTGGGGATACGAGAAACGGGCCGGCAAGGGCACATGCGGATGCGAAACGGACGCAATATCGCTGTCGCAAAGCAGCGGCAGAATCGGATGGTAGAAAGGCGTGGTCGAAATTTCGATCTGCCCGGCTTCCGCCAGCTTCCGGTACTCGGGGATCACATGGGCGCAGATTTCGCGCTGCTTGCGGCCCATCAGCGCCTGCTCGTCGGTCGTGTAGTTGCGGCCTTTGCCAATCAGCGCGCGAACTTCGGGATCCTTCTCCTGAAATTCTTCGTCGAACCAGGCCAGTTGCGAGAGCACCTGCAGATCCCGATATTCCTGCGGGCCGAATACGCCGCGTCCATCCGTGGATGGCCGTTGCGCCAGGTAGGCCGTATAAAGCTCACCGTAGCGCGGATACCGGTAAATCATGCGCGAGGGATTTGCCATGAAGAAATTGCGCAGTATAAACGCATGTTCCTCGGGCGTCAGTTTTTCCGCGGGCTTCAGCGCGAGAGCCAGAAAAGGATCGTTCGCTTCGCCGCTGGCGTACTCTTCCACCTGCACCATCATGGATGGCACCAGATTGAACGTCTGGTGGATCGCTGGAAACTCCTCCAGAATGCGAACCATTCCGTAGTAGTCTTTGAGCGCGTGCATCCGCGTCCATGGCAGGCGGTACTCGCCCGACACGAGATCCTTGTAAAACGGCTGATGCATGTGCCAGAGAAAGCACAGATAGATTTTGGGCATTTAGCGTGAAAACCGGCTTGCGACCGGCGCGGGCATGGGAGCGCCCGGTCCCTTGATCGTCGCCCACAGGATCGCGTTCAGCTCATCGTCATCGATCTCGTCGGCGTCATCGAAGTCCATTCTTCCGGAGCGCGCGGCGGCCGCTGTGTTTGCCGGATTACGGACATTGAGCGGAGTTTGAGGCTTCTCGAGCGTATACGTCGCCGAGGTCGGCGTATCGCCGAAGACCCCGAACATCGGCCGCGCGCCTGCATCATAGGTGGTGAGCGGATGCAGCCCCAGAATAATCTCCATCGTGCGCAGCACGGAGGTCTGGTTGTACATCACGCTGTTGACGCCGCGTTTGACCCATGGTGAAATCACCCAGCACGGCGATCGGTGGGAGTCCACATGGTCGGGCCCGTTCTGGGCGTCGTCTTCAATGACGAAAATCGCGGTCTCGTTCCAGAACTTGCTCTTCGACACCGCGTCCACGAGCATCCCCACGCCCTGATCGTTATCCGCCGCGAGCGAGAGCGGGCCGAGCTTGCCCGCCGCCGCGCCATTGGTGTGATCGTTGCCCATTCGAACCAGCAGCAACTGAGGCATGGAGCCGTCTTTTTCGAAATCTTTCAGCTCGCTGATGAATTCTTTGGCCCGATCGATATCCGGATAGCCCAGATCGAATCCGCGGTAGTTCGGATCCGTGACCGGTGCCAGAATCGGATCGCGAACACCTGTAATCTGCGTTCCATCCGCTTCGGGCCGAGCTCGGTTATCGACATAGTAGCCGTAGTTGCGCATGCTCACGCCGGCTTGCTGCGCGGCAGTCCACAGGTAACCTGCCGGCGGAGCGTTTGTCGGCTCCTGACCTTCGTAGTCATATTTTTTTCGGCGGCCGGCATAGCTGTTCGGCCACATGCGTTGGGTGTAGTCGGGCGCGATGGCCGCGGTCGCCCAGTTGTGCCCATCCGCGCTCACGTCCGAGTTGACGTAGAAATTATCGAGCAGCGTAAACTCGCGCGCGATCTTATGCAGGTTCGGCGTCACTTTCTCGCCGAACAACACCAGCGAGCCGTCGCCATTGCCTTCCTTCATGTCGCCGAGGACCTGATCGTACGTGCGGTTCTCCTTGACGATGTAGATGACGTGTTTGATCGGCCCGTTCGGGCGGACCGGGCTGCCCGCCGGAATACCCGGATCGTCCAGCTTCTCGTCGCGATAGGGCGAGTTGCCGATCACTTCCCGCGTATAAGCCTCGATCTTCTGGTCGTCCGGCACGTCCATGATCTGGACAGTTCCGGTCTGAATGTGCGCAACGTACTCGACGGCCTTGCTGCCTTCGTGTACCGGTTCCGGGCGCTTCATGGGATTGGGGCCCCCGGGATTGGGGTAAGAGCGCAGCCCGCGTCCGTTCAGAACGCCGATACGGCCGTCAGGAAGGCCAAATGCGGCAGTTGGATACCAGCCGGTTGGCACGAAGCCCCGCACGCGACTGCGCGGGCCCGAAACATCGACCACGGCCGCGGCATTTGCGTCGGCGCACGCGACAAAGAGTTTTTTGCCGTCCGCGCTCAGACCCAGACCGCTCGGCGTCATTCCGAGTGGCTGCCGCGGCGTGAGGGCCAGGTTGATGCTTTCGATCTGCGCCAGGTCGCCGGTTTCGCCTGCGCCCAGAACATACACGTTGTTGGTGTTGCTGGCCGATACGAACAGCCGCGCTTTGATATTCGGCTGCTCCTCTACCTCACCTTCGAGCCACGCCATATCCGTTGTGTGGGGCGCGACCCGCACCGTCGCGATTCGCTCGCCTGTCGCCGGATTGTACTGGCCGATCGAACCATCCGCCCAGCTCGAGACGTAGAAGCTTTTCCCCGAAGGATGGAACAGAATCCGGTATGGCCGCCGTCCGGTCTTGATGCGCGAAAGAACGAGTCCCGACTGCGGATTGATAACAACCACCGAGTCGCGGAACAGATCCGCCGCGTAGAGCAGATGACCATCGGGCGCAAGCTGCACGTCACCGATGAAATCCTGCGGCTGTCGATCCTTCTCGGCGACCACGGGGAACACTCGTGAAGGCTTCAAGACGCCATTGGACAGTGAGAATTCATAAACCGCCGCGCGCGACCCACCGCCGACGTAAACCTTGTCGCCCGCCTTCGAGATCGTCATTCCCAGCCAGGCATCCGGTACGGGCGTGCGGCTCAGTTCCTTTGCCGCTGCGGGATCGATGACACTGATGCTCGGCGGATTGTATCCGCCGTTCAGCACCAGCAGGAACTTCCTGTCCGGAGTGAAAGCCGCGGCCATGGGAAAGGTATCCACGGGAATCTG
>DASZUZ010000256.1:0-7475 GCA_035547415.1 Bryobacteraceae bacterium
GTTACCGGAGCGGCACGCGCTCGATGTCCCTTTCAGGACCGAACAAGACAGCCGGAGGGCCAGTTCTGCCCCCCACTGTTTTCAATGGCGTGCCTGTCGGCCTTCCGTGCCGGTGCGTCGGATCGCGCAGCCTCTGCGCCGTAACGCGTCATTCAGGCGGCTCGATGCGTACCCGTTCTACAGTTCCGTCACAAGTCGGCATTCCTCAATCGAAGCGCGTTTGCGATCGCCGAAACGAGCTGAACGTCATCGCCGTGGATCGGATCGGCCACGCGAGTCAAACCGCCGGCTGGCCATTGATGGCTGCGAAAATCGCGGTGTTGCCTTGTGAGCGGTCCCGGACCTCAATCACAGGAGTGCCGGCATTTTTTTTGCGTCAAATTCCATGCAATAACGAGTAAATCGACTCCAGCCCCTGCATTCTGCGCCGATCCTCCTGCACAATGAGATCGCAAATGATGACATCCCTCCACTCAGCGCCGCGGCGCTCCGCCATCCGTACCGCGGCGTCGGATCTGGATATCGACG
Organism: Bryobacteraceae bacterium; assembly: GCA_035547415.1. Classification (GTDB taxonomy): domain Bacteria; phylum Acidobacteriota; class Terriglobia; order Bryobacterales; family Bryobacteraceae; genus BOG-234. The sequence goes on from DASZUZ010000256.1 coordinate 529, forward strand.
GAGTCCGTAATCTGATTCTCCCCGGCCATCGGGAGAGTCCTCCGCTTTCCCCCCGCCTCGCCCGTCGCGAAAAATCAGAAAAGTGTTTTTGTCGGTTTGAACCCGGCAAGTTATTGAAAACAGAGACCCGCCTGCCGCGAAGAACCCGGCAACCCGGGATTGAACCCAAGCCACGGCGCCATCGCGCGGGTAGCATGTGCAATGTTTTCAACAGATTCATCATGCGGCTGCCGGGACGGCTGAACCGGACCCGGCCTTTTGGAAAACGCGCCTGCCCTCGTTGTTCGCCCACCCCATGCTAAAGAGATACTGTATGAGCGCCGCAGCGTCGATTCACAGGGCCGACAGGCCAAACCTCCGCGCCGGTCTCGCCGTTGCCGCCGTCTGCGCCCTTGCGGCGCCCCTCTTCGCCCGACAGCCCGTTCACGCCCGCCACGGCATGGTCGTCGCGCGCGAAGCCCACGCAACGGAGGCCGGGGAAGCCGTCCTCGAAGCCGGCGGCAACGCCATTGACGCAGCGGTCGCGGTCGCCTTCGCGCTCGCTGTCACTCACCCCGCCGCCGGAAACATCGGAGGCGGGGGCTTCATGCTCATCCGTCTCGCCGACGGTCGCTCGACCTTCATCGACTTCCGCGAACGTGCCCCACTCTCTGCTTCGCGCGACATGTATATCGATCCCGTCACCGGCAATCCCACCAGCCAGTCCGTCATCGGCTATCGCGCCGTCGGCGTCCCGGGAACCGTCTTCGGCATGGACTATGCGCACGCCCGATACGGCAAGCGCCCATGGAAGGAACTTGTCGAACCCGCCGTCCGGCTCGCCCGCGATGGCTTCCCGCTTTCCTGGGGGCTCTCGCAAAACCTGCGCTCGCAAACGGCAACCGACAAGCTTTCGCAGTTCCCCGAATCGAAGCGCATTTTTCTCAAAGACGGCGTCTTCTACGATTTCGGCGAAGTTTTCAAACAACCGGAACTCGCCGCCACTCTCACCCGCATTCGGGACACAGGCGCGAAAGATTTCTATGAAGGCGAAACCGCTCGCCTGCTCGCCGCCGACATGGCCGCGCACGGCGGCAACCTCACCCTCGAGGACCTGAAAGATTACAAGGCGATCGAACGAGCGCCGCTCGAGGGCAGATACAAAGGGTATGGGATCCTCACCGCTCCACCGCCCAGTTCCGGCGGTGTCGGGCTGCTGCAGATGCTCGGGGTTCTCGAAAGAACCGACTATGCGAAATCCGGGGCCGGCTCCGCTTATGCCCTCCACTGTGAAGCGGAAGCCATGCGCCGCTACTTCGCCGATCGCGCCGAATATCTCGGAGACCCCGACTTCGTCAAACTCCCGCTCGCGGCCCTTCTCAATCCGGCATACATCGCAAAACTCCGGGAGAGCATCGATCCCGCTAAGGCCACGCCCAGTGAGCAGATCCACGCGGGCGACCTCGCGCCGTATGAAAGCCCGCAGACAACCCATTACTCGATCGTTGACGAGATGGGCAACGCCGTTTCTGTCACTTACACTCTCAACACCGGCTTCGGCTCCGGCGTCACCGCCACCGGCCTCGGCTTTCTTCTGAACGATGAAATGGACGATTTCGCGTCAAAGCCCGGCGAGCCCAACACCTTTGGTCTCGTCCAGGGGGAGGCGAACGCCATCGCGCCCCGCAAGACGCCTCTCTCCTCTATGACTCCGACAATCGTCACGAAGGACGGCAGGCTTTATATGGTTGTCGGCACGCCGGGTGGCCCGACCATCATCAACACCGTCCTGCAGGTCATCCTCAACGTCATCGACTTCGGAATGAACATGCAGCGGGCAGTGGACCAGCCCCGTATCCACCATCAGTGGCTGCCGGACACGCTGACTCTCGAAGACACTGTTTCGCCCGATACCGTCGAGCTTCTGAAGCAGCGCGGCCACAATATCCGCCTGGTCAACGCTATCGGCGACGTCGCCGCGATACGGCTTGACGGACAATGGATCGAAGGCGCTCCGGATGGTCGTACCGAAGCGACCGCAAAGGGCTATTGATGAAATCCCAACAAAGCATCCGGAGCCGGGACGTCCGCCCGGCAGCCGGTCTTCTGCCGGGCCTCCTCGGCCGCGTTGCGCCGGAAACCATCCAATGAAACGCGTTATCTCAACCCATGTGAGCGTCAATCACCGCCTCACTACCGCATGGCTTGGCAAAGTCGAGCGCGCCGGCATCGCCGCCGTGGAGATCTTCTGCGCGCCGCAGCACATTGACTACCGGAACAAATCCCAAATCTCTGAGTTGGGTCACTGGTTCCGCGATTCGGAACTTAAACTCCACTCGCTTCACTCGCCGATGTATACAGACGAGATATGGGGCCGCTCGGGACCGCACGCCCACATCAACATCACGGAACGGACGAAGGGAGACCGCATCCGGTGGGTCGACGAAATCAGGCGTGCCCTCGAAGTCGCCGAGACGATCCCTTTCCGCTACCTCATCCAGCATCTGGGCGTGGGTGGCCAGGAGTACTCGGAACACGCCGTTGAGGCGGCGTTTTCTTCGCTTGACGAACTCACCGTCTTCGCGCGCCAGCGCGGCGTCGAGATCCTGCTGGAGAACACGCCGAACGAGCTTTCCACCGCGGAACGTCTCCGTCTGTTCAATGAAGTGACGCACCTCAACCTGAATTATGTTTTCGATACCGGTCACGCGCATCTCGGAGCCGGCATCGAACACGAGTTCGGCATCATGCAGGACCGCATCCGGTCCCTTCACGTTCACGACAATGACGGCAAGGAAGATCAGCACCTGTTTCCGCTGTCCGAGAGGGGTACGATCGACTGGAAAAAGACAATGACCCTTCTGCGCGCGAAGCAGGATCAATATCCCTTGCTGCTCGAACTCCGCGAAGTGAACGACATGCCTGACCCGCTCGGCGAAGTTGTCCGTGTCTTCGATCGGTTGGAGAGTCTATGACCCGAATCACCATCTCCGAAGCCGCCCGCCACGTTGACGAAACCGTCGAAATCGCGGGCTGGCTCTACAATCTGCGCAAATCCGGCAAAATCGTTTTTCCGATCGTGCGTGATGGCACGGGCCTCATGCAGTGCGTTGCGCTCAAGAACGCCCTGCCTGAAGAAACGTTTGAAAACCTGAAGCACCTCACTCAGGAATCATCCCTGATCGTCCGCGGCAAGGTCCGGGCCGAGCCCCGCGCGCCGGGCGGCTACGAGATGGACGTGGAAGACGTCGAAATCGTCCAGAAAGTTTCGGAGACCGACCCGTACCCGATTACGCCCAAAGAGCACGGCGTCGAGTTCCTGATGGATCACCGTCATCTCTGGCTGCGCTCACAGCGCCAGCACGCGATCATTCGCGTGCGCCATGAGGTCATCAAGGCGGTCCGCGACTATTTCGACAGTCACGGTTTCACGCTGGTCGATACGCCCATCTTCACGCCCGCGGCCTGCGAAGGTACCACGACCTTATTCGAAGTGAATTACTTCGATGACGAAAAGGCGTACCTCACGCAGTCGGGCCAGCTCTACAACGAAGCGAACGCGATGGCCTTCGGCAAAGTCTATTGCTTCGGTCCGACCTTCCGCGCCGAGAAATCGAAGACCCGTCGCCATCTCACCGAGTTCTGGATGGTCGAGCCCGAGATGGCGTATGCCGAGCTCGAAGAGGTCAAGCGCGTCGCGGAAGAGTTTGTCATCTACGTTGTTGGCCGCGTGCTCGATGCTCGCCGCGAGGAACTGAAGGTTCTCGAACGCGATGTCAGCAAGCTCGAAGCTGTGCAGGCGCCCTTCATCCGCATGAGCTACGACGACGCCGTGAAGAACCTGCAGGAGCGTGGCTCGGAGATCCAGTGGGGCAGCGACTTCGGCGGCGGTGACGAAACCATCCTTACTCAACAGTTCGACAAGCCGATCATGGTCGATCGTTTCCCCACGGCGATCAAGGCCTTTTACATGCAGCCCGATCCGGCTCGCCCCGAAGTTGCGATGGGCGTCGATGTCCTCGCGCCGGAAGGCTACGGCGAAATCATCGGCGGCGGCCAGCGCATTCACGATCCCGAGTTGCTGCTGAAGCGCATCGAAGAGCATCAGCTTCCGAAGGAAGCATTCGACTGGTACATCGACCTTCGCAAATACGGAACCGTTCCGCACGGAGGTTTCGGAATGGGCATCGAGCGCTGCGTCGCCTGGGTCTGCGGCCTCGAGCACGTCCGCGAAACGATCGCGTTCCCAAGGATGCTCTACCGCCTCCGCCCCTGAACCGGATGAGCCAGCCATCACTCACCAGACCCATGTGGGGCCAGGGCTTCTGCCCTGCAGCCGGGCTTCCGCCCGGCGCGAACCCGACCCCCAACGCAACCCCGACAACCTCATGACCCAATCCCAGATCTCCATCATCGGCGCCCCCCTCGATCTCGGCCAGGGCCGGCGCGGCGTAGACATGGGCCCCTCCGCCCTGCGCGTCGCCGGCCTCGGTAAAAAACTCGGAGCCCTCGGCTACGACGTCGCCGACCTCGGTAACATCGCCGTAGCCCAGGCCGAGAGCCTCGCCGACACCGGCCCCTGCGAAGCCCGCTACCTCACCCAGATCGCGGAATCCTGCGAGCGCCTCGCCACCCTCGTCGCACAGTCTCTCTCGAATCGCCAGACGCCGCTCGTCCTCGGCGGCGACCACTCCATCGCCGCTGGCACCGTCGCCGGCGTCTCAAAGTTCTTCCGCGAATCCAGCCGCAAGATCGGTCTGCTCTGGATCGACGCCCACGCCGATATGAACACCCCCGAATCCAGCCCCAGCGGCAACATCCACGGCATGCCGCTCGCCTGCTGCATCGGTCTCGGCCCCGGCCCTCTCGTCAACATCGGCGGCTTCGCGCCCAAAGTCGACCCCGCCAGTGTCGCCCTCGTGGGCATCCGGGACGTTGACCAGTTCGAACGCAACAACGTCAAAGGAACCGGCGTCCGCGCCTTCACCATGCGCGATATCGACGAACGCGGCATGCGCGCCGTCATGGATGACGCCATCGCCATCGCCACAAACGGAACTGCCGGCTTCCACCTCTCGCTCGACATGGACTTCGTCGATCCTGCATACGCCCCCGGAGTCGGGACGCCCGTTCGTGGTGGCGCGACCTACCGCGAAGCACACCTCGCCATGGAGATGATCTGCGACTCCGGCCGTATGCTCTCGATGGAAGTCGTGGAAGTGAATCCCGTCATCGACGAAGTCAACCGCACCGCCGATCTTGCTGTCGAACTCATCCTCTCCGCCATGGGAAAAAAGATTCTCTGATATGAAGACCCGCGTAGCTGTCGTATATGGTGGCCGTAGCGGCGAGCATGAGATCTCGCTGCGTTCGGCCGAATCGATCGTCGCCGCCCTGAGCCCCGAGCGATATGAGATCGTCCATTACCGCATCGGCAAGGACGGCCGCTGGAGCCCCTCTCCGATCCTCCCCGAACCCGGAGCCCATCCCGACATCGATGTGGTCTTCCCCGTTCTGCACGGCACGTTCGGCGAGGACGGCACAATGCAGGGCCTCTTCGAACTTGCCGACCTGCCGTACGTCGGAGCCAATGTTCTCGCGTCCGCCCTCTCGATGGACAAGGACGTCATGAAACGAGTCTGCCGCGACAGCGGGCTCCCGGTTGTGGAGTACAAGGTCGTCAGCAGAGAAGAGATCGAAAGCGACGCCGCGACTTTCGATTTCTCCTTCCCGATGTTCGTCAAGCCCGCGAACCTCGGCTCCTCCGTCGGCATCTCGAAAGCGCACGATGCCGCCGAACTTAAGGCCGCTCTCAGGACAGCCGCTGAATACGACCGCAAGATCATCGTCGAGCGTGGCATCGAAGGCAGGGAATTCGAATGCGCGGTTCTCGGCAATGAAGACCCGGCGGCCTCCGTGCCCTGTGAAATCCTGCCGTCCCGTGAATTCTACGATTACGAGGATAAGTACCTCCTCAATCAGGCGCGTGTGGAATTGCCCGCGAAGCTCCCCGACAACGAAATTGCGGAAATGCGCCGCCTTGCCGTCGAGTGCTACAAAGCAGTCGGCTGTGAAGGCATGGGCCGCGTCGACTTCCTCCGCGAAAACGCCACCGGCAAGCTCTACATCAATGAGATCAACACCATCCCGGGATTCACGTCGATCAGCATGTACCCGAAGATGTGGGGCTATACGGGAATCCCTTACGCCGAACTCATTGACCGCCTGATCGAACTCGCGCTCGAACGCCACGCGCAGAAGAAAGCCACTCGTTTCACAAGGTAATATGCGGGCCTGGGCTTTCGGACAGAGGCGGCAGCCCGCCTACGCGATAATGACGAACAGGATGGTAACCAGCCCCCTCCGCGTCCCGTCGGTAGCAGTTAACTCACTGGCTCTCTGGCCGTAATCTCATGAAAAGACTCCTGGGCGCGTTCGTCGCCTGTGCCTTCCTCGCCGCCGCTGCCGATCCGCCAACCGATCAGGACAGCCGCGAGATGAAGCGCTTCATTGACGCCTTCCAGATCCTGCAGCAGTATTCCGCCGACCCGATTGACACGACGCAGGCCTTCTATCAGGGAGCCATTCCGGGTCTTCTGCGCCATCTCGATCCGCACTCCGTCTTCTTCGACCCCGACCAGTACGGGCAACTCAAGCAGATGGAAACGTCCACCCGCAAGGGCTTCGGGACGGTGGTGTCGATCCTCCCCGGACGCGTGCTGGTTCTCCAGACGCTGCCGAATACGCCTTCCGCGAAGGCCGGCATGATGCCGGGCGACGAAATCGTGGCGGTCAACAACTACCGTCTCGACCGGCTCGAACTCGATCAGATTGTCGAACTCCTCAACGAGTCCAAGCAGAAGCCCGCCCGTCTGGTCGTCCATCACCCCGGGAACATGAGGCTGACGGAGCTGACGCTTATCCCGGAGGACATGCAGTCCTCGAGCGTGGAACGCGCGTTCGAACTT
>DASZUZ010000257.1:0-2976 GCA_035547415.1 Bryobacteraceae bacterium
GATCCCGGTCGCGCGAGCGTCCAAACAGGACATAGCCGAAAAGATTCTCGATCAGGTTGTAAAGTTGACGCGATGAGTCCGGAAGAGTTGCGCAGGAAGCTGGAGTTTTACCAGGATTTGGGAATTCGCGACGTATACAGGAGGCCGGCGGCCTCATCAACAGTCTCGGAAACGGCGGCGGAGGCCCCGGCGCCGCCTCGTCCCGTTATGGACGTACCGCCTGTACCGGCTATACCCGATCCGCCTCGCATCACGGTTCCGCCGGTCTCCACGGACGCAAAGCCGAAAGAGGTGGACCTGCCGGGACTGGCGCCCGCCGGAGATACGCTGCTTCGCATTCTCGAAGACATCGGCGACTGCACCCGTTGCAGGCTTCACGAAGGGCGGAACAAACTCGTTTTCGGCGTTGGCAACCCGGAAGCGCGGCTTGTATTTGTAGGTGAAGGACCTGGAGCGGACGAAGACGCGCAGGGCATCCCTTTCGTGGGCCGGGCTGGCCAGCTTCTCACGCAAATGATTGAGAATACGGCTTCGAAGGAAGGCATTACTTTAAAGCGTCCGGATGTTTACATCTGTAACGTCGTGAAGTGCCGGCCGCCCGAGAACCGCACACCGGAGCCGGATGAAATGGAGATCTGCGGTCAGTTCCTTTTTCGCCAACTGTCCGTAATTCGCCCGAAAGCGATCTGCGCCCTTGGATCCACGGCCGCCAAAGCGCTGCTGGGTGGAAGGGACGGAGTAACCAAACTGCGCGGCAAGTGGCACAAGTGGCGGGACATCCCGCTGATGGTGACTTACCACCCCTCCTATCTGTTGCGTCCCTACAATCAGAACGCAAAACGCGAAGCCTGGGAAGACCTCAAGAAAGTTCTCCACTTCGTTTTCGATTAGAACGCGCGTACGCGCGTTTGTTTTGGCCCTTAACTTGTAGCAACACAAACGGATTATCGCGTTTTCGTTCGTTTCAATGGCGTTTCTACATGGCAGCCAGGGGCCAGCTTACCGTTTTTGAAGAACTTACATGGCTTCGCAACCGCGTGACGGAACTTGAGAGGCAAGCCTTCGAACGTTCCAGCGTGCTCGGCGCGGCGGAGGAAGGCCGCGAGCTTTTCGAGTCGCTGCTGGCCCGGATTCCGGCGCTCGCGTGGGTTTCCGACGAGTTTGGCCGCTCGGTCTACGAGAACTCCTTGTTTCGGGAGTTTGTCGCCTCCGTCGGACCGGAAGCGGCCGCGCGGCTCATCGATGTCACCGTCACCGATTCCATCGAATCCTTCCCTTCGCCCGGCGGCAATCGGCAACTCCGCATCTCGCGCTTCCCGATCCGAATGGCAAGCGGGAAATGGTACATGGGCGGGATGGCGCTCGACATCGGCGCGCCCGCGATTTCGATCCTCGACTCGCTGCGTCGTGAAGAACGCCGCTCTCAGCGCCTTTTCCAGTCCGGTCTTTCCGGAATCATGGAGTGTACCGGTGACGCCATCTGCGATGCCAATGACAGGCTCCTCGAGTGGCTCGGCTTCTCGCGCGACGAACTCGCGGACCGTGCGCTGAACTGGCGGATTATTACTCCGTCGCGTTATCGCGCCAGAGACGACGCCGCGGTTCGCGAATTGTTCGAACATGGCTACTGGCAGCCTTATGAAAAAGAATTTCTGGATCGGAACGGAGAGCCTGTTCCGGTGCTGGTCAGCGCTGTCCTGAACGATCCGGGCGAGCGGTCGTTTACCTGCTTCGTCCTGAACATCGGCGAGCGGAAGCAGACCGAGGCTCGGCTCATGCGGTCGCAAAAGCTGGAATCGCTCGGCATCATCGCCGGTGGGGTGGCGCACGATTTCAACAATCTGCTGGCGACCATTATGGGCAACGCGGGCCTGTCGCTCGATGCCATTCCGCGGGATCACCCGGCCTTTCGCCCGCTGAGCGAGGTTGTCATCGCGAGCCGGCGCGCCTCAGATCTGACCCAGCAGGTGTTGGCGTATTCGGGACGAGCGGCTTTCTCGATCAGGCCGGTTGACCTGTCGGCGGCCGTGCGGGAAATCGGCAGTTTGCTCGATACCACGATCTCCAAGAAAATCGGTCTCGAGTTCGATCTCGCGGAGGACCTGCCCTTCATTGAAGCAGACGAGGGGCAATTGCAGCAGGTCATCATGAACCTGGTGATCAATGCCTCGGATGCAATCGGCGAACAGTCCGGAGAGATTGTCATCAGCACGCGCGAAATCAGAACCCGGGAACATGGCCGGAGCGTGTGCTTTGAAGTGCGCGATACGGGTTGCGGGATGAGTGAGGAGACCAAGGCGCGAATTTTCGACCCGTTCTTCACGACGAAAACGAATGGCCGCGGCCTGGGGCTTGCTGCCGTGCTTGGCATCGTGAGGAATCACCGGGCCGCGCTGCTCGTGGAGAGCGAGGAAGGGAAAGGAACCACTTTCCGCGTTGTTTTCCCGGCATCCGAGGTCCGGCCATCGCAGGACCAGGCGGTCAGCGTGACCGAGGATTTATCCGGCACCGAAACCATCCTGGTCGCGGACGATGACGAGGGCATTCGGCGCATGACTTACACGGCCCTTGAGCGCTTCGGCTACCGCGTTCTCCTCGCGGAAGACGGGGAAGAGGCGGTGCGCGTCTTCCGGGAGCACGCCAACGAGATTTCCGCGGTCGTGCTCGACTGGGCGATGCCGGTCATGAATGGCGATGAGGCGCTCAAAAGGATTCTGGCGATTCAGCCCTCCGCCTGCGTTCTGATGAGCAGCGGGTACGCGGAGACCGAGACGCTGCAGCGCGTGGGCAAGCCGCTGCTGGCCGGATTCGTGCAGAAACCCTACACGATGACTCAACTTGCGGAGCGGCTGCGCGAAGTGATCGCTCGCTCAAAATCGCGAGTGCGCGCCGGCGGATCCGCGGGCTGAACGGCGGCGCCTGCGCCCGTTCAGCCGCTGATGCGGAACAACTCGGTCAATTGGCGGAAGCTGTTCA
>DASZUZ010000258.1:0-3298 GCA_035547415.1 Bryobacteraceae bacterium
TGGGTGGATCTGCGCGTCTTCAGCATGCTGGAGCAGCACTGGCCGATGGCGTAGAAGACATGCCGGGTCATCGGCAAAACGTACCAGTACGAAAGCGATGCGCGGGCTGGAAGATTTTCCGGTACTATCTATACACACAGCTGTAGAAGTAACGGGAAATTCACTCTATGTTCAGCGCTATCCTGCGGTCCGCCACCCGGCTGGCTGCTCTGGGAGTTCTTGCGGGCCTTGCTGGCTCTGCGTTCGGTCAAATCACCATCAGCGGCTATGACGCCGTCAACGCGTTCGTCTGGTCGGGCGGCGAGTGGGCCCTCTCGGTTCCATCGCAATCCTGGAGGTTCGCCGGGAATCTCGGGGCGGCCGCAATCGCGCCGCATGTGAATACCGGAACGGACCCGCTGGGCGATTATCAGGAAATCGCTTTCGGCTATTTTGTGGCGGGCAGTTCGCGTTCGGGGTCGATCCGGCTATATGCCACGCGACCGGTGGCGCTGTTCAGCCTGACCTATAACAACGAATCGGCCAACACGGCGCCGTTTCCGGCCATCAGCAGTTATCCCTCGCTGCACACGTTGAGTTTCGGCGGCGTGTTCTCGCTTCCCGATTTCCACAATCTGAGCGCGGACAGCCCGTGGGTCTTCTTCGATGACGCCGCGAACACGTGGATTCTTTCGCCGGCTTCCGATTACATGACCGCGAATTCGTCGCGGCTTTCCAGCGGGACGATCACGGCCGGCATCGCGCCGCAGATTGCGACGCTGGCCGCCGGGTTCACTCATCGGACGGCGCTCGTGTTCGGACAAGGTATTAACCAGACTTTCGGCGCATGGGGGCAGGCTCTCACCGATCTCAGCGGGAAGGCGCGTCCGGCGAACGACGCGGATATGCTGCTGAAGAACATCAGTTACTGGACCGACAACGGCGCCACGTATTACTACAATCCGGGCGGACCGTCGTACACAGGAACGCTCGATGCAATCCGAACGGAATTCGATGCCAAGGGAATCCGGCTGGGTTCAATGCAACTGGACAGCTGGTGGTATCCCAAGGGGCCGGATGACAACTGGTCCAGCCATGCGGGCATCTGGCTCTACACGGCCGCGCCCGCCCTTTTCCAGCCGGATCTCGCCACCTTCGATGCCGGGCTGGGCACGCCGCTGATCACACATGCGCGCTGGATCGACAGCGCGAGCCCGTACCGGACGCAATACGCGATGTCAGGTAACGTCATCACGGATCCGCGATATTGGGAGTCGATTGCGGACTATCTTCAATCGTCCGGCGTGAAGGTGTATGAGCAGGACTGGCTTGGCACGAACGCGCAGAGCAACGTCAACCTGACGGATCCTTATGACTTCCTGGGGAACATGGCCGCATCCATGGCGAAACGCGGGATCAATATTCAGTACTGCATGGGCGCGCCGCGGCACTTTCTGCAGAGCACGGTTTACAACAACGTGACGACGCTGCGCACGAGCAATGACCGTTTCGGTCCGAATCGCTTTACCGAGTTTTTTTACAGTTCGCGCTTCGCGGCGGCCGTGGGCGCATGGCCGTTTACCGATGTGTTCATGAGCGAGGAGACCAACAATCTGCTGGTCGCGACGCTCTCGGGGGGGCCGGTGGGCATCGGCGATGGGATGGGAAAGATTTCGCGGAGCAATCTTCTGAAGGCCATTCGGACGGATGGCGTGATTGTGAAACCGGATGTTCCGGCAACGCCGCTCGACAGCGCGTTTATCGCCGACGCGCAGGGAATCGATACGCCGATGGTCGTCTCGGCGTGGACGGATTTCGGCGGAGGGATGCGGGCGAATTACATCTTTGCTTATACGCGAGCGGCCAATACGACGATCATGATCGACCCGACGACATATGGCATATCGGGGGCAAGTTACCTGTACGATTTCTTCGGCGGGACAGGGCGACTGCTCGGCGCCGGCTCCACTCTTACGCTGGACCTGACGAACGGCACGGGCTACTTCGTTCTGGTTCCGACGGGGCAAAGCGGGATGGCGCTGCTGGGCGACCGGGGGCAGTTTGTCATGCTGGGCCGGCAGCGTATTCCCGCGCTTGCAGACGATGGAACGATCGATGTGACGGTCTCGTTCGCGCCTGGAGAGACGCACCGTACTTTGATCGGGTTCTCTCCCCGGCCAGTCTCGGTCGTTTCGCTCGCCGGCACGCACCGGAAACCGTCGTGGGACAGTTCGACGCAGATCTTCGCCATCGGTCTGCGGCCGGATCCGAGCGGGAATGCCCATATTCAGATTGCGCTAGCGGAGTCAGCGGCATCGGCGAAGAGCGCCTGCAGGGTCCACTGCTCACGGTAGACAGACGGCCGCAAATTTAAAGTATTTCCGCCAACCCGTCGATATTCCGGTGTGGTTGTGAGTGCGGAAGATCTTTGCGATTTGCGGCGCTTCTCAGGAGAAGCGGCGGTCCGGCTGGCGAAGGAGCAGTCGGTCGGGCGGCGTTCGTGGGATCTGGAGATTTCGCATCTCCTGTCGCATCAACTGGCGGCGGCGAAGCCGGATGGGGCGGTCATCGAGCGGGCTCTGCATATTCTCTGCGCGATTGCGCCGACGATCCGGCTGATTTCGATTCTCCGATCGACCATGACGAATTGTGAACGGCGCATCCGCGCGAAGTGCGCGTCGTTGATCAGCGGGCGCAGCGATCGCGCGCAGATCTGGCAGCGGCTGGCGACGGACGAGGATGCGCGACTGCGGGCAAATGCGCTTGAAGCGCTCTGGGGCTGCGACTCTCCCGAAGTCGAATCGTTGCTGGTCGAGGCGCTCTCCGATCCCCATCACCGTGTTGCGGTAAACGCCGCATACGGTCTCTATCTCATCAGCCCGGAGAAGCATTTATCCCGAATCGGAGGATTTGTCGAACACTCGCAGCCTCGTTACCGGCGGGCCGCGGCGTGGCTGATCGGAAGAACCGGAGATCCGGACAACATTGCTCTTTTGAAGCCCCTGCTGGTGGACAGAAACCCGAAAGTGCGTGGCGCGGCGTTCCGGTCGCTGGCCCTGCTGCGATCGGCGCAACTGGCAGCGATGGGGCGGTCGGCCGCGTAATACCCTGAAGCAATCCGCCGCGACGCGGACCCGCGCCCCGAGTCAGCGCACATTTTGAAAAAATGCGCTGCAGTCTACCCCTGATTTTTCTTCCCGTCATCCTCGGCGCGCAGGCGCTCGAGCCCGGAACGCTGCCGGAACACTGGCCCACGGGCAGTCCGCGCTGCATGGACATGCAGGAATATTACGTCCATGAGTATGTTCACGCGCGACAA
>DASZUZ010000259.1:0-1551 GCA_035547415.1 Bryobacteraceae bacterium
CGAGGCTTCCTGCCTGACTGCGCCCCAGGTCGAAGCCGCGCGCCGGATATATGCCAGGGCGACCGATGCGGGCGGAAAAGAGTTCTATCCCGGCCTCGAGCCGGGAAGCGAGCTCGGCTGGGCCACTTATGGCGGTCCGAAGCCCTTCACGATCGGCGAGCATTACGGCAAGTTTGTTCTCTTCGGGGACCCCTCCTGGGACTATCGTACTTTCGATTTTCCGGCGGACGCCTCGCGGGCCGAGCGCGCCGACCATGGCACGATCGACGCGAAGAACCCCGACCTGCGCGCTTACTTTGCGCATGGCGGAAAACTGCTCCAGTATCACGGATGGAGCGACCCGCAGATTCCTCCGATGCACAGCGTGGAGTATTTCGAGAGCGTGCTGCGTGAGATGGGCGGAGTCGGTAAGACGCAGGATTCGTACCGCCTGTTTATGGCGCCGGGCATGAATCACTGCGGCGGCGGTCCGGGCCCGAATCAGTTCAATGCCATGGCGGCGCTGGAGCGCTGGAGGGAATCGGGTATCCCTCCGGACCGGATCGTCGCGTCGCATGTGACGAACAACCGCGTGGATATGACGCGCCCGCTCTGCCCCTGGCCCGCGACAGCCCGCTACAAAGGTTCCGGAAGCATCCGGGACGCCGGCAATTTTGTCTGTAAGTTGCCATCGGATTGAAAGACAGCAGGTATAAGTTGTGACTTGGGCCGGCATTGCGTTCGCGAGGCCAGTGGCTGCAGTGATCGCCCCACGAGTTGGACACGAGAGTTCGCGGGGGACGGAGTGATCCGGGTTCTGCCGGCGTGCCGCCTTCTGCGGATCGTTGCCCGCGCGACGTTCCTTTCCGGACGATGTGCACCGGCTCGGCAAACGATGGATGCTCTGACGCTTTGCCCCGCCACATCGAAACAGTCAGGACAAGAGTGGAGCATCCGCGACCAATTCGTCCGAATTCGGTCACACTCGTTGATTCCTCCTCTCCGTTGACCCGGGTCTGCCACCTGAGCGCACATCCGCAGTCAGGTTCGGTAAGGGTATTCGCCGCCCAGGCTCCAGATTGGTCCCTGAACTGGCCCGCGTCCTCGACGGCCTGCTTGCTTCTCCGCGGAGTGGAAGCTTTGCGTGCTCGAGCATCGATATTATGCTGGGGAATCGCGTTGTTGTTTCCGGGCGGGGGATCGGTGCACCTCGAAATCGGAGAACAGATCGGATTGCCGTCAAGAATCATATGTGTTATTTCTTGGCTATCATATGCCCTCTGCTCCGGTCGACATTTCCGTTCTCACGCCGTACATTGGTTACGTGCCCAGGAACGCGCAGTCCTCCGGGTTTCCGCAGCATCTGGCCGCGCTTCGCAAACAGCATGGCCTCACGCAGCAGCAGCTCGCGGAAAGAATCGGCATTCACGCGGTCCAGTTACGCCGTTATGAAGCGGGCTCTTCGCAGCCCACACTCGACGTAATACGCAAGATCGCCACCGCTCTTCAGGTGAGTGCGGATATGCTTCTTTTCGGGAAGAACGAACGAGGTCCGGACGACGATCTGCGACT
>DASZUZ010000260.1:0-1890 GCA_035547415.1 Bryobacteraceae bacterium
GGCGCGGGTTATCAATCCCGTGCTGGCGGGGCGGGCGGTGGCGCGATCCTCATCGTCAGCAACGTCTCTATCTCCGGGAGTGGGTCAATACAGGCGAACGGTGGCGCGGCGGTGAGCAACGCCTCAGGAAGCGGGGCCGGCGGCGGAATACGTCTTGTTGCACCCACGGTTACTTTGTCAGGCCCGCTGAGCGCAGGTTTCGGCACTGGCACAGGCGATCATACCGCGTCTTGCGAAGATAACAATAGTTTCGGGATTGTCCGAGTCGAGGGTTTCCAGATTGGTTCCTTGAACGTATCTCGCGCTTACTTGTACACCGCGACGCCCTACAATCTCTTTATCTCGAACGCCGGTGTGCCAGCGCTCTCTGTCGCGTCTGTCGGAGGAGTCGCTGTCAAGAACCCGCCCTTCGGCAATTTCGTGGTTCCCGACGTCGTCATCAACTCAAGTGCTCCGGTCAGCTTCTCGATACAGGCGAGCAACGTTCCCCTCGGAACTACCTGTACCTTAACCATCTTTTCCGAGAACGGACCGGATCTGAACATCACATCGAGCCCGCTAACGGGCACAGTGGCATCCTCGACCGCGACCGCGACCGCAACCCTGCCGTCCGGTTATTCCAAAGGCTTTGTGACCGCGAACTGGACCCAGTGAACCACCAGAATTGTGGGTATGCCTTCAGTCTGGTTGGCCACATCCATTCGTAATGCACGCGGACGCGATAGTAACTCATTGATGTGCCGCGCAGGGTAGCGCCGGTCGCGCGAGCGCAAGTTCCCGGGGATGTTGGGATGAAGGCGGGTCTTCCAGGAGATTCCAGCGCTTACTGCCGCCTGATGAGTTTCGACGAGCCGCGCAGCATTTGCCCGCTTCGGCGCCTGGTGAACAAATCCGTTTACGTGTTGAGCGTTATGACCGCAACAGACTGAACGACGCGGCCGATCACGGATTCAGGAGCGTCGCGCGGACTGATTTTCGGGCTAAACGCTGTTGGCGCCTGCTCTTCCATCAGGATTTTCCGTCCAGCCGAACGGCGTGTTGTGGGTCTTGTGGTTCCGATTGCCCTCAGGACTCGCTGGCGTTAGAACGACCGGCGCAGTCGCGGAGCACACCCGTCACTTCGGGGGCATATGCTTCCGACAGGCAGTCGCCGTGCACGCCTGGAATCCGGCGCACCTCCACTCCGCCAGACACGATGTTCTGCCAGGACATTTGCGGATCGGTGGTGCGCCACAACGTCGGCACTTGTGTCCGGAGCAGGAGCATTCCGCCCTCGTACCGCCCGGGCACGTAGGCGAGCATCGCCCGGTACATCGAATTGAGAAACGCCTGCCATGCTTCGGGAAGGGCTTGCTGTCCGCAGTAAATCCGGGGGTCGAGTTCCGCCACGGCGGGGCGGCCGCGAAGCGCCCGACGGACCCGATCCATATTGCCTCGCGCGCGGAGCAGAAACTTGCGCGAATCGAAGTGGGACGCCTCGTAAGCCGCCCGCGCCGGCAGATTGCGAACCATGTCCAGCACCTTCCGCGCGGCGGAGCGACGGGAATAGCCCGGAGCATTGAGAGCCGGCATATCGATCACGACGGGCAGCGGGTCGATATCTCCGGCTCTTCGAAGCTGCCGAGCCACTTCAAACGCAATCGTCCCCCCGAACGAGTAGCCGACGAGGATCACGCGCCTGCCGGCGGGCACAATCCTCCTGACCTCGGCCGCATAGCGCTCCGCCATCGATTCCACGGAAACCGGCGTCCCCGCCAGACCGGTGGAGCCGGGGATCAGGCCGTAAGCGGGATGTTGTCCCGCGAGGCCCGCCGCTACGGAATGGTAATCGCCAACCGAGCCGCTCATGCCGGCCACGAAAAAGAAGGGGCAACCATCGCCCCCCGGCTG
>DASZUZ010000261.1:0-3530 GCA_035547415.1 Bryobacteraceae bacterium
AATCCTGCCGCGCCTACCAACATCAGCCCGCCACTTCGCGGCCCACTTCGCCTATTGCGCCTTCTGAAACTCCAGCCCGAACGGCGCGAGTTCGTCCTTAATCACTTTCTCTTCGCCTACCGCGACCACCGTCATGCGCCACGCCGGGAAGTACTTCCTGCCGACGGCCTGTACGTCTTCGGGCTTGACAGCCTCCACCTTCTCCGTCTGCCGCCCCAGTTCTTCCGGTGGCAGCGAGTCGATCCAGAGGCGAGCGAGCGTTCTGGTCACCGACTGGCGCGATTGCAGTTGCAGCGCCGTCGAACCGAGAATATAGCGCTTGGCGCTTTCGATCTCGGAGGCTTCTGGCGCCGTGGTCGCCATGCGGTTCAACTCGTAGCTGATCTCATTGAAACTGGCGCCGGTCACCGGATTGCGGACATTCGCGCTGGTCATCATGATTCCGGCCTCGCGGTTCGGCGCCAGGCGCGCCCCGGGTGAGTAGGTGTAGCCTTTATCCTCCCGGATATTCGAAACCAGCCGGGAGCCGAACATGCCGCCGTAGATCGCGTTCGCCACGCGAGCGGCGGCGTAATCCGCGTCTGCACGGACCGGACCAAGGGTCCCGATGTAGAATCCGGTCTGCACCGAATTGGGGCGCGACACATAAACGATCGCCTTCCTCACGGACTGCGAGGGCTTCGTGGCGTCAATTGGACCCGCCTCGCCGGACGCTTTCCACGCGCCGAAGCTGCTTTGCACAACCGGGGTCACTGCCTGTTCGGTGAAGTCGCCGGCCACCACGAGCAGCGCTCTTTCCGGGCGGAACCGGCGGGCATATTCGCGTCTCAGGTCGGCCGCGGTGGTCTTTGCGATCGCCTCCTTTGTCGGCGCCGTGATCGAATACGGGTGCGATCCGAACAACGCGCGATACAGCGCCCGGCGACCGAGGAATGACGGATCGGCCTCACTCGCCTCCAGATTCGAAATCAGATTGTTTTTCGCGATTTCCACCTCGGCGTCGGCGAAACTCGCGTTCTGCATGACATCCGCGAGAAGTTTCACGGCCGAATCCGTCTTCCCGCTCAGAACGCTGGTTTCGATCAGTATCGTATCGGCTGTCGCGTCCGCGCTCAGGTCTCCGCCGGAAGCCGCAATGTCCTCCGCCAGCTGTTTCGCGCTGCGATTCGTCGTGCCCTGGGTCACGGTCGCGCCGATCAGATCGGCCATTCCGGGGCGGTCCTTCGGATCGGCTGTGTAGCCGCCGCGAATCGCGAGTGTGAATGCGACTTTCGGAAATCCGGGCTCAGGCACAAGCCAGACAGTCATACCGTTGTCCAGCTTCATCTGTTTCACGGCAGGCGTTCTGACCGGCTTGAGAGTGCCGTACGCCGGAAGATCTTTGGGCAGCGTCTGTTTTTCCGCCGCCACCAGAGGCAAAGCGAGCAGACTCAGTAAGACGATTTTCATTGCTTTGCTCCTGCTGCCGGATCGGGCACGCGCCAGATCAGGGTTCTGTTGCTCTTCACCAGATACTTCGCCGCGAATTTCCGCACGTCTTCCGGCGTGACGCCGGAGATCAGTTCGGGAACGGCGCTGACCTGGTCGGCATTGCCGTCGAACAGCACGGCGTGCGAAAGCGCGGAGGCGCGGGATATGGGAATTTCAAGCTGCCCATACCAATCCGACCGCATCTTTGCCCGCACGCGATCGAGTTCCGCCGAATTCGGTCCATTCTCCGCAAGATCGTGAATGGCGGCATCGAACGCTCCCACCACGGCAGACTCCTCCGAGCCCGGAGGGGCCACGATGAAAGAAGTCATCAGTGTGGGGCCGTTGTACTCGAACGGATTGCCCAGCGGCCAGTTCACTCCGCCATCCACCGACACCGCCTTCTGCTTCTCTTTGACCAGGTACTGATACAACCGCGAAGCCTGCCCGTTGTGCAGCAATTCTCCGGTAACCGCCGCCACAACGGAGTCGCGCGAGCCGCGCGCCGGCATGCGATAGCCGATGGCCAGACCGGGCACCTTTGCGAGCTTGTCCTTCTGGACGGCGGTCCGCTCGCCTTTTTGAGGTGGCTCGTCGAGCCTGGGCGCAGGCGGGGCAGGGCGGGACGGAATTGACGCGAAGTATTTATCGACTTTTGCGAAAATCTCCTCCGGATTCACATCTCCCACGATCGCGAGCACGGCGTTGTTGGGCGAATAATACTGCGTGTAGAATTTCTCGACGTCCCCGATCTTCGCGGCGTCCAGGTCTTTGAAGTCGCCGTAGAAGTTGTGCGCGTTGGGGTAAGTGTCAAACGCCTTCCCCGGCAGGTCGATCGCGAAGAAGAGGCCGTAAGGTTGGTTGAGAACGTTGACGCGCACTTCCTCCTCCACCACTTTGCGCTGATTTTCCAGATTTGCCGGCGAAAAGTCGAGCGTCTTCATGCGATCGGCTTCAATCCACAGGATGGGATCCAGGGCCGAGACCGGCGCGGTTTCGATGTACTCGGTGAAATCGTACCGGGTGTCGCCGTTGTTATTGCCGCCGCCCCCTTCGATCACCTTATCGAGCGTGCCTTTCGGGGCGCTCGGCGTCCCTTCGAACATCATGTGCTCAAAAAGGTGCGCGAACCCGGTGCGGCCTTCGGGCTCGAGCCGGAAGCCGATCCCGTAAGAAACGCAGACGCCGAATGTCGGCGCCGAGTGATCTTCCGAGACGACCACTTTCAGCCCGTTTCCGAGCGTCTTCATGGCAACCGGTACTTTCCACGTCTGGGCGAATGCCGGGACGCAAAGCCCGCCGATCAGGGCGGCAGTCCAGTGGAGGCGCATCTTTGTCACTCCTGTAAGTTACGACGACCCGCCGCGGCAGGTTCCAACATCGGGCAGATTCTCTTCCGCGACTACAAATCAGAAGCTATTCTTTCAAATCCCGCGTCGCTCGTCGCAAGCCGGTCGTGGCCAAACCGGTTCCGTGCGGGGTCAGGCCGTCTTTAACGCTGTCAGTGGCGTGTCCGCCAGCGCCTGTTCCAGAAAAAGAAGCCGCTGCTGCGCAGCAGCTTGGCGGCGAGCCGGATCGCATCCGAAGGGCGATCCGTGATCTGAAAATCGAGCCATCGTTTGCGGATCCGGCCCATGATGGTGATTTTCCGGAGCGGGTCGGCGTGCTCCAGATAGGCGTTGAACAGGTTCTCGTTCATTCGCCAGTGCAGCCAGGTGCGGATGCCCGGCATCTCCTCCGGCGTGAAGAGGGGCGTCTTCCACCTTGCGCGCAGGCCGATATCGGCCACCGCGAGGACCCCCAAAAAACCGTGCTTCTCTGCTTTGCGAATCGCCTCCGCGCGTTCTTCCCGCGGAAACGATTTCCAGACGTGCAGGATTTCGTATTGATGAAACAGAGTGCCAAGTCCGCACCCTCCATGGAGGGCGAGATGGAGAAGCAAATCGGACGGGGCAAGCACCAGCGCCTTTGTCCCGTCCGGCAAGGTCCACGGAAGCGCCCTCTCGAAAAACTCCTCCACGGGAATCCCGATGGCGCCGTGGCTGAGCCGGAAATGCAGT
>DASZUZ010000262.1:0-14479 GCA_035547415.1 Bryobacteraceae bacterium
GGAAGCTCGGCTATTCCATCCTGACGGATGTCCACGAGGCTTCGCAGGCCGCCCCGGCGGCCGATGTCGTAGATATCATCCAGATCCCCGCGTTCCTGTGCCGCCAGACCGACCTGCTGCTCGAAGCGGGGCGGACCGGCCGGATCGTCAACGTCAAAAAAGGTCAGTTCGTCGCCCCCCACGACATTCATCACGCGGCGGACAAAGTGGCGTCGACCGGGAATGCGAAAGTGGTTCTGACCGAGAGGGGTTCCTCGTTCGGGTACAACAATCTCGTGGTGGATATGCGCGGGCTGAAGATCATGGCGGACTCCGGATGGCCGGTCGTATTCGATGCGACTCACAGCGTCCAGCTTCCGAGCGGCGCTTCCGGGGTGTCCGGCGGGCAGCCGCAGTTCATCCAGCCGCTCGCTTCCGCGGCGGTTGCGGTGGGCGTGTCGGGTGTTTTCGTCGAGGTCCACGATGAGCCGGAGAAAGCTCTCTCGGATGGCCCGAACGCTCTCAGGCTGAGTCTTTTGCCGGAATTCCTGCGGAGACTACGGCTGATCCACGAAGCGGCGCGAGCGTGATTCCAATCCACGTTCCACGCCCGCCCTGCGTCATAAACTAGGAGAAGAGGTTTATGCTTCCTGACCGTACGCGCCGCCGGAAGGCTGGTTTTTCACTGATCGAGCTGCTGATCGTGATCGCGATCATCCTGATCATCCTCGCGGTAGCTCTCCCGAAACTGACAAAGGCCCGCACTTATGCCCAGGAAATGGCGGCCGTTAAGGCAATTACGACCATCCATACTGCCGAGACGCAGTATTATTCGCAGTACGGCCAGTACGCGACCTCGCTAAACCAGCTCGGGCCGCCCACCAGTGGAACCGCCAACGCGAGCGGCGCGGAGCTGATCGATAAAGAACTGGCAAACGGCGAAAAGGGCAATTTCAAGTTCACCCTGCAGCCGAGCCAGACGGGTTATACGCTCACGGCCATTCCGACGCAGTTCGGCACTTCGGGCACTCACACTTACTACTCGGATCAAAGCATGGCGATTCATCAGCATAGCGGCCAGGAACCGGCGACTGTGAACGATCCGCTGGTGGGTGAGAAAGAACAGCAGCAGACGAAGTAATCGTCATGATCCGGCGTCCGCTCGGGATGGAACAACTCGTCCGTTGCCTCGAAAAACGCTATGGGCCAGTAGATCTGTTCCCGGACGACGGCTATACGAAGCTGCGGGTCGCCGGGCTGGCGCTCACCTTTCTGGAAGCCGAACGGCTGTGTCTCGGCGAGGCCACTCTGGAACAACTCGGAGAAGCGCAACCGAAGAAATGAGTTTCGCCCGGATTTACACGCCGGGCGCGAGCGGCGCTCCTCCCGCCGCCTCGCGATAATCGATTAACTGAATTCCGCGTTTCCCGATCACCTGTCTGGTCACCGGCGAACACAAAGCAGCCAGCTCGATTTCCCGGCTCTCTTTCAACCGTGTCGCCGCATGGCGCAGCTCGGGTCCCAGATGGCCGGGGTGGCACATGAACTCGGTCAGACCCTCCGGCAGCTTCTCGAGAGTACGGGCGAGGCTCCCTTCGTCCAGCGTTCCGGTGATCTGAAACCCGGTGAAGTAATCGGTCGTGCGGAGTCCGTTCAGCGCCGATGCAAACCACGGACGCATCAGGCGCATGCCGAGCGCGACGCCCCGCTTCAGCACACGCGCGCCCGTGTCGATTCCGAAGTCGAACGGCCGGCGCACCCAGTGGATCTCGAATTCCCGCGCCACCCTTGCCACCGCATCGAGAACCGGCGGCAGCATGTGCGTGTGCTTATGCGTGTCGATGTGGCTGGGCTGAATGCCCGCCGCGACGATTCGCCGCACCTGGGCCGCGGCTTCTTCATACACCGGCAGTTCGCGGCGAATGAGCGCGGTAATCAGTTCCTGCAGGGTCGCAGGGAGCGGCCGCGATGGATCGAGCACGCTCCGGCCCTGCACCAGCGTCAGATGAACGCCCACATCGAGGGAAGGATTCTGCCGCGCCAGGTCGATTGCGTCCTCGAAGGCGTCGCCGTTCGCCATCAGCGTGGTGGCGCGCAAAATGCCATTCCGGTGGGCTTCGACGATCCCCGCGTTCACGTCGCGCGTGAATCCGAAATCGTCCGCATTCACGATCAGCCGGATCACTTAGAACAGCGCCAGTTTGATGCTGAGAAATTTCTTCGGATTTTTGTGCATGTCCGCGAGCAGTCCGTTCAGCTCGCGCGTGAAGCCGGTCATCGAGTCATACAACTGCGGGTTGACCATCAACTGCCCGATCGTCCCCTGGCCCGCGTTGATCTTGTCGATCGCCGTATTCAGGTTCTGCGCGATGAGGGTCACCTTCTGGTACAACTCGTCATCTTTGAGGATCTTGCCCGCCGTGCCCTTGCCGGCATTCAGCTCATCGAGCATTTTCTTCGCGTCGGTGATGCTGGCCCGCGCTTCGTCATAAAGGGCCGGATCGTACAACAGTTTGCCCGCCGAGCCCTTCGCCTTCTGTACCTGCGCGAGCATATCGTCCAGCCGCTGAATCGGCCGGCGAATGTCGTTGTAAAGGCCGTCGTCGTAAAGCAGATGGCTGATCGTCCCGTCGCTGTTCTTCACGTCCCTGACAAGCTGCTCGACCTCGCCCGCGGTCGCGTTCAGCCGGTCGTAGAGCGAATCGTCTTTGATCAGTTTGCCGAGATTGCCCTGACCGGAATCCACGACGGCCAGCAATCCATCCACTCGCCCCAGAATCGTCTGAAACTGACCCAGCAGCCCGGATGCCTGCGCGAGAATCTCCGGGATGTCCTGCGTCTGCAGGGACGCGATTTCACCGTCTGGCTGAACGTGCTGCGAGTGAGTTCCTTTGGTGATATTGATGTACTTGTCGCCGAGAAGGTTGGATGCGCTGATCGCGGCCTTCGAGTCGTCCGGAATCTGGCTCAGGAATCGTTGCTGGATCGTCATCCGGACCTCAACGGTCCTCTTGGGATCGTGAGAGCCGGACAGCGCCACTTTTTTAATGTGCCCGACCAGAATGCCGTTCAGCCGCACCTGCGCGTTGTCCGCCATTCCCGCGGAATCTTCCATGTAGGTTCGAAGCGAGAACTCGCCCTGCAGAAAGCCGCTCTGTCCCGTGAGCAGGAAGATCAGGGTCGCCACGATCAGCATCGCGATGGTGGCCACGATTCCGGCTTTCAGTTCCGCCCATTGAACTCGCTTTTGCGACGCCATAAGACCTATGCGGCTTCGGTTTCCGGCCGCCTCACGAAGTGTCTGACATACGAGTCGCTGGATGCCTCGAGTTCGTCCTGCGACCCTTCAAACACCAGACGGCCTTCGCGAAGCACCATGAAGATCGTGTTGGTTCCCGAATCCCCTGCGGGATCCAGCCTTCCACTGTCCGGATTGTACCGGAAGTTCGCGACCAGATTCCCGTCCTGATACCGATGAGTGACCACCAGCGCTGTGGTGTTATCCACATCTCGCTCCTTGATAATGAGCGCCATGATCGTATGGGCGGTGATGGGGTCGAGACCCGCGGTGGGTGAATCGTAGAGCAGCAGAGGCGGCTTCGTCACGACCGCGCGCGCGATCGCCACGCGCCGTCGCATGCCGCCCGAGAGTTCGCTGGGATATTTTTCCATCGTGTGCTCCAGTTCCACGAACCGCAGCGAATCGCGCACGGCGGTTTCCATTTCGCCGCGCGGCATCCTGACGCCCGGCTGGTTCAGGAGCGGGTACGCGACGTTCTGCGCGATCGTCATGGAGTCGAACAGAGCGCTTTCCTGGAAAAGCATGCCGACTTTGCCGCGCAGCCTGAACAATTCGGCCTCAGGCTTGTCGGTGATATCGTCTCCGAAGAGAAAAACGCGACCCGCGGACGGATGGTTCAGGCCAACGGCGGTCTTGAGCATGACCGTTTTTCCGCTTCCCGTGGCCCCCAGAATAATTCGCGTCTCGTTCTGTTTCACATCGCACGAGAATCCGTCCAGCGCGCGGACATCGTTCTCGAACGTGACCTGCACGTTTTCGAAGCGCAGCAGACTCTCAGAGGAGGATGCCATTAGTAGCTCGTTTGGCTGACGAAAATTTTGCTGATGAAGAGATCCAGCACAAAGATCGCGACCGAAGCGGCGACCATGGCCTGCGTGGTGGAGCGGCCAACTCCCTGCGTGCCGCCCGTCGTGCGCAGACCGTAAAAACAACCGATCAGCGAAACCGCGAAAGAAAAAATGAAAGGCTTCAGCAACCCTTGCCCGACGTCGCTCCAGCCGAGCGCACGCCATGTTTGCGACCAGTACTGCAGAAAATCCAGATCGTAAATAATCTTTCCGATAATCCAGCCGCCCACCATGCCGACAAAATCGTCGATGGCCGTGAGGCAGGGCAGCATAACGGCCGTCGCGATGACGCGGGGCGTCACGAGTTTCTGGATCGGATCGGTGCCCAGGGCGCGCATCGCATCGATCTGCTCAGTCACCTTCATGGAGCCGAGTTCGCTGGCGATGCCGGACGAGTTCCGGCCCGCGACCATAACCGCTGCGAGCACGGGGCCCAACTCACGAACCAGAATGATCGATACAACCGTGCCCGTGCGGCCTGTCTGTCCGTATTGCTGCAGCGCGCGTCCCATCTGCAGAGACATGACAGCGCCGGAAAAGAACCCTGTCAGCAGAACGATGGGGATGCTGCCGACGCCGATGATGTCCATCTGCAGCTTGATGTCATCGCCGTAGTGCGGTGTTCGGATGACGTTCCGGAGCGCCCGGCCCGTAAGCAGGTAGAACTCCTGGATCGCCTGAATCGGGCCCTTCAGAATGTCAAGCACGGTACGTCGTCTACGCAGGTACTTCTTCGAAACCGATGCTAGCATATGAGCACTGTTATGAAAGGTTTGACTGATGTGCCGGGCATCCTGGTGGGTCATGCCACGGACACCGATGCGCTCACCGGCTGCACCGTCATTCTCTGCGGCTCGGCCGCCGTGGGCGGCGTGGATGTCCGTGGTTCCGCCACGGGATCCTGCGAACTGGAAACGCTCAATCCGGGCCACGTTGCGCCGCACGTTCATGCCATCGTTCTGGCGGGCGGCAGCGCCTTTGGCATCGAAGCGTCCTCCGGCGTCCGGCGGGTGCTCGAAAAGCGCGGCATCGGGTTCAACACCGGCGTCGCGTACGTGCCGATCGTCCCCGGCGCGATTCTTTACGATCTGAGCATCGGACGCGCCGACGTTCGCCCCGGCCGCGAAATGGGCGAAAAGGCGACTCTCGCTGCGAATGACGGACCGGTCCCGGAAGGAAATGTCGGAGCCGGGACGGGAGCCACCGTCGGCAAGATCTTCGGCATGAAGAACGCGATGAAAAGCGGTATCGGCAGCGCGTCTCTGACGCTCGGTTCGGGCGTGCTCGTTGCCGCGCTGGTCGTCGTCAACGCTCTGGGGGATGTGATCGATCCCTCGTCAGGGCGCATTGTCGCGGGAGCGCGCAAATCGGCGGACAGCCGCGAATACATCGATTCCGCCGCCGCCATGCGGCACGGCATCGCGAACTCCCCGGCGTGGCGAGGGAACACGACCCTCGCGGTTGTCGCCACCGATGCCGCGCTCGATCGCGTTCAGACCAACAAAATCGCGGCTTTGGCGAGCCTCGGGGTGGCGCGGAGCATCTCTCCGGTGAACACGATGTCAGACGGCGACATCACGTTTGCGCTTTCCGTCGGCAAGCAGAAAGCGAGCGTGGACGAGGTCGGAGTGGCGGCGGCGGAAGCGCTCTCCCTCGCGGTGCTCCGCGCTGTGAAGACGGCGAAGACGGCGGGCGGCGTTCCCGGTCTGGCGGGCTGAATCGGCCGTGATTTCGGCGGAATCCGGCCGGCTCCCTGCCGCATCGAATGAAGAGGTTGGCGCGGCAGGATTCTTTTCCGTTTCGTTCGCCTTTTCCCGCGTTCCGTATTCGAACTTCTTCAGGCGCCGCGATTGCAATATTCCTCAGCGGAGTAACATTGCGCGGCGCAAATCGGTCTGTTAGTATCAGGTAGGCAGAGATCGGATTCCCTCCTCTTGAGCGCCAACCAAAAAATAATTCCAACCACGGAGTAAACGCAGCAAACTGAATGAGCTTTACCGTCTTTCTGGGCAATTTACCCACTTGGGTCACGGCCGACGATATTAAACAATGGCTCGCCGCCGAAGACCTCGTCGCGGATTCTGTTAAGGTGATCCGGAACCACGAGACACAGGAGTCGAAAGGCTTCGCTTTCGTGGAAGCTCCCACTTCGGACGAAATGCAGGCGATCATCCGCCGTTTCGACCGAGCCCCGCTTGAAGACAAGGTTCTTCGGGCCAACCCGGCGCAGCCTTCGAAGGGCGCGACAAAGGGTGGACCCGCTAGTGCGGTGGCCGGAGCCAGATCGGATCAGCGCAATCGAAACGACCGTCGCGGCAGGAAGCGCGACAACGAACCAAAGAGCGCTTTCGCCACGGAACTCGCGAAGGCACTTTAAGCAGGGCAAATCGGCAGCCCGCCACACCTGTGATCGCCACACCACAGGGCGCATTATCTTTCTCTTTCGTTATCATTAGTTTAGCTGCGGGAACACGGCGTGCCATCACGCGGGCAATGTCCGCCGTGGGTTCTTCAGCCGTTCCTTCCTGCCTTGCGCTGCCTTTCCTGGCTTTAGCCGCTTGCGCGAGCCTGCCGGCCGGCCAGGCGTTGTTTCGCGCTGCCGCCGAAAGTAATGTCAATCAGCGCTATACCATCGAAAGCGTCTCCGTCGCCGGTATTCAGGCCGAGCAGGCGAAACTCCCCCCGACGCTTCGAAAGCGCCTGACCGCGCTCGTCGGCGAACGCTGCGATGTAGCCGCGCTCGAAGACCTCGCCTCCGATCTCCGCAAAGAACTCCACCTCCGTGAAGTCAATCAGCATCTCCTCAAGGGCAGCCAGCCCGACCGCATTCGCGTCAATTTCGAGATAGTAAAAAAGACCGTCGACATCGCCGTCCCGAAATTTCTCTATCATTCGCAGCAGGGCTGGACGGGCGAGATCGATGCCAGCACGCAGGTCCGCGAGAACACGTTCACGCTGGGCGCCGTCAGCAATGCCGACGATCTCGTCGAGCGCTTCACTGGTGTCGTCGCCCGCTACGAAAACACGAAGCTGGGATCCGATAAGCTCCGGTTCGGGTTGGGCTTCGAGGACTACCACGAACAATGGAGCCGCGCCGCCGCCTCGACGACTCCACCCCCCTCCGGCTTCGATTTTTATCGCGCCCGCCGCAACATTGCTCCGGAGATCACTTTCGCCATCGCAAAGACGATGACCCTCTCCGCCGGGATGAGCTTCGAACAGATGGAGTCCGAGACTCCGGCGACCCCCTCGCGCTCGGCGAACGCCGTCACGGGCGAAATCCGGTACGGGCGTAAAATCGAAGGTGACGCGATCCAGCAGACGGTAGACGGGAAGTACGACCTCCGCGTAGCCACCCGGAGTCTCGGATCGGACTATTCTTATTCGCGCCATATGGTTTCGCTGCGCTACGAAATCCGGTCGGGTCGTCAGACCGCTTCCGACGAATTGTTTACCGGAACGCTGGCGGGTAACGCCCCGCTGTTCGAGCGCTTCCTGCTCGGCAACAGTTCGACGCTGCGTGGCTGGAACCGGGACGGGATCGACCCTCTCGGCGGCGACCGCGTCGTCCACAACTCTCTGACTTATGGCTACCAGTTCGGCGAGCGGACCGCTGAGCTGTTCTATGACAGCGGCGCCATCTGGAATGCGGGCCATGCCTCTCCGTTGCGGCATTCGCTCGGAGTCGGCTACAGGCAGGGGATCTTCATTCTGACAATGGCTTTCCCGGTGATCGAAGGGCGGATTGCGCCCGTCTTTATGGCAGGCATGAACTATTGAAATCCCTCGCGACCAGAAGAGCGATCCTTGCGGCCTTCGCGGCCGGGACGATGGCGTCCGTCTGCGCGGTGACGCTGAATGCTCCCCAACTGCTGGTCCACCTCGACAGGGATTACCTGCGAATCTCGGCTCCGCATCTCAATTTCCTGACCGGAAAGGCGCTGGAGCGTCTGAAGGACGGCGGATCCATCGCCTTCATCGGCCAGCTCACGGTTTCCCCCTCGCCGAATTTCGTGATCGCGGACGCGCGCTCGGTCGCGCGCTTCGCGCTCAGCTACGATATCTGGGAACAGAAGTTCTCCGTCACCAGGATTGGCGACCGGCCGGAATCGCGGCGCTCTTCCGCCTCCCATCTCTCCGCGCAGGCGACGGAAAACTGGTGCCTCGATAATCTGATCGTCGAACGCTCCGTGCTTCCGGCCGAACGTCTGTTTTACGTGCAACTCGACCTTCGCGCGGAGGATCCCAGGGATACGCTCGGTATTCTGGGCGATCCGGGAATCAATATCACTCGCCTGATTGAAATCTTCAGCCGTCCGGGGAAGAGCGCGCAGCCCCGCTGGCTGCTGAGCAGCGGTCCGTTCCGCCTGGCCGATCTTGTCAAAGGAGTTCACGGGTGAGTCTGCGGACGCGGCTTGCGCTGGTCTTCATCGCCGCCACGCTCGTACCTCTGGGCGCCACTCTCTGGCTGACTTCCGTGCTGATCAACGAAAGCCTCCGGCCCGCGGACCAGCTTTCGAATCTCTCCCGCTCTCTGGAGAAAACCGGCGTCGAATATTACCGGCTGGCCTGTGAGCAACTCAGGTCGGACGCGCTCGCGGGGAAGTCGTCCCCTCAACACTTCACCACGGCCGCCATGCCCCCGGCCGTCCAGGAATTCTGGGACAGCGATGAGCCGGAGCGCTTCACCCGTACGGGCGACCGTGGATCGCGGCTTCTGTACCTCCGCCGCGCCGGCGACGACCGCGTCGACGTCTGGGAACGTCCGCTGTCCATCCGCATGCAGGATCTTACGGATCAGTACCGGCAGGCGCGCAGTACCGTATCGGCCGATCTGCGGCGAGGTCTGTTCGGCGCCTGGGCGCTGATTGCGGGGATCATCTGGCTCATCGCGCTCGGCCTGGTCTGGCTGGTGGCGACCCGCTTCAGCCGGCCCATCGTCAATCTGACGCAGGCGCTCAAAGATCTCGCGGCCGGAAACTTCCGGATCCGCGTTCCGAACGAAAGAACGGACGAAATCGGGCTGGCGACGGACGCCTTCAATCGCACCGCCGCGGAACTCGAACAGAACCGCGACCGTCTCGTTTACCTGACCCAACTCGCAAGCTGGCAGGTGCTGGCGCGCAAAATGGCGCATGAGGTCAAGAACTCGCTGACGCCGATCCGGCTCACCGTGGAAGAAATGGTCGCCCGGCATGACGAGCCGAGCGTCGAAGGCCGCCGCGCCTTCCTCGGTCAGGCTGCGTCGATCGTCGTGGATGAGATCGAGTCGCTCGAGCGCCGCATCCGCGCCTTCTCGGAGTTCTCTTCCGAACCTCCCGTTTGTCCCGAGCCGCTCGATCTGCCCGCGATCGTGGAGGAGCGCATTGCGTTTCTCAAAGCAGCGCATCCCGAAGTAAGGTATGCCGTCGAGACGGCGGCGAACACGCCGAGTGCTCTGGCCGATCAGGACCTGGTCAAGGGCATCCTTGTGAATCTGCTCGAAAACGCCGCTGAAGCAGCGGGCGAAGGCGGGCAGATTCTGGCGAGAGTACAGCCTCTGGAGGATCGCGTCGCGATCGAAGTCCACGATTCCGGCCCCGGCCTGAGCGAACTGGCCCGCAAATCGCTCTTTCAGCCGACCATATCATTCAAGAAGCGCGGCATGGGCCTCGGTCTTTCCATTGCCCGCAAAAGCGCGCTGCTCTCCGGCGGCGACATTCTGCTGATTACCGGCGAGTTGGGCGGCGCCGGCTTCCGTGTGATTCTTCCCGCAGGTACCGGGCGTACAGCCGATGTTGGCTGTGCGCACTGAGAAATCGAGATAGCGATGCCATCGAGGCGCATACTGGTTGTCGACGACGAAGAGAATATCGGCCGCTCCCTGCGGATGATCCTGGAACGCGAGGGATATCAGGTCAATACGGTCAGAACCGCGGCCGAGATGCGCGCCTTCCCCGAGCGCGCCCGGATGGATCTTTACCTGTTGGACGTCCGGCTTCCGGACGCCAACGGCGTCGACCTGCTGCGGGAGCTGCAGGCGGCGGAGGTTCCGGGGCCGGTCATCATGATTTCCGGTCACGCCACTATCGCCGACGCGGTGGAAGCGACGCGCGCCGGAGCCTTCGATTTTCTCGAAAAGCCGCTCGGGCGGGATCGCGTCATGCTCGCGGTCAAAAACGCTCTCGAGCAGGGCACTCTCAAACAGGAAAACAAGCGGCTGCGCGATGCGGTCGGCCCCGGCACGAGGATGATCGGATCGAGTCCGGCGTTCGAACGCGCCGTGGAGCAGGCATCCATGGCGGCGCGGTCCGATGCCCGTGTTCTGCTGATCGGCGAGTCCGGGACCGGCAAGGAACTGCTGGCCGCGCACATCCACGCATCGAGCCCGTTTTCCGCCGGGCCATTCGTCAAGGTGAACTGCGCGGCCATACCCGGTGAACTGATCGAAAGCGAGTTGTTCGGGCACGAAAAAGGTTCGTTCACCGGCGCCACCTCCATGCGTCGTGGCAAGTTCGAGCTTGCCGACAATGGCACGCTGTTCCTGGACGAGATTGGCGACCTTCACGCCAATTCGCAGGCCAAACTGCTCCGGGTTCTGCAGGAGGGGGAGTTCCACCGCGTCGGAGGCGAGCAGACGATCCAAGTGACCGTGCGTGTCGTATCCGCCACGAACCGCGATCTGTCGGCGATGGTGGCGCAGGGCAAGTTTCGCGAGGACCTTTATTATCGGGTGAGCGTCGTCCCCATCCGCGTTCCGGCGCTGCGGGAGCGTCCGCAGGATATTGCACCCATGGCCCAGTATTTCCTGGAGGATTTCTGCGGGCGGAACGGGTTCCGGAAGAAGAGCTTCGATCCCTCCGTGTGGGAAGCTTTCGAGAGTTATTCGTGGCCGGGGAATGCCCGGGAGTTGCGGAACGTCGTGGAGCGCATGGCGATTCTTTCGCATGGCGACGTCCTGACCGCCGCCGCCATCCCGCTCGAACTGAAACTGCAGAAGGAGACCGGTCCGCGCTCGAGCGTGCAGGAAGCGCGCGAGTCGGCGGAGCGGGAACACGTTATGCGGGCGCTCGAAGAATCCGGCTGGAACGTGTCGAGCGCTGCCCGCGCCCTCGGAATGGAGCGAACGAACCTGCACAAACGCATTCGGGCGCTCGGTCTGGCTCGCGGGAAGTGATCCGTTCGCTCGAACCGGAGATCATGGATTCTCCGGACATCTCCGGTCCCGTGCTGGAGAAATTCCACCGGGATCTCGCTCTGATCCACAAGCTTCTGGGAAGCTTCCCCACCATCGAACGTTTTCTTCGTAAGGACACCCGGCCGGTTCGCCGGGTTCTGGATGTCGGATGCGGGGGCGGAGCGCTGCTGGCGTACCTCCGTCAAAATATGGGAGTCGAGGTGATCGGGGTCGATCGGCGTCCTGGACACACGGCGGACGTGCCGATCGTTGCGGCGGACGCGACGGTCGATCCCCTGCCGGACGCCGATGTCGCCGTCTCATCGCTCATGGCGCACCACCTCACCCCGGAGCAGAATGTCGCGCTGATTCGAAACGTCGCCCGTTCCTGCCGCCGATTCGTCATTCTTGACCTGATCCGCCATCCGCTCCCGCTCGCTCTGTTCACGGTCTTTCTGTGTCCTCTGATCGGGCATGAGGCCGCGGCGGACGGACGGCAGTCCATTCGCCGCGCGTTTACGCCGGCGGAGTTCGCGGCGCTGGTTCGCGAGGCCGTCGGCGAGGCAGGGAGCTTCGACATCAATGTCCCGCGCTTCCTGTCGCGACAGGTGATCGATATCCGGTTTGCGAAGCGCTGAGGGGATGTGTGAGAAATCTTGCGGCTTGCGCTGTCGCTGGCGCCTCAACTCGTGACCATTGTGTATTCAACCCGTCAGAGATATTGCAGGGCCGGTTCTCCATTTAATCCCTCAACAAATTTCCATCGGATGACGTACCCTGAGAAAACGCCAGGATAGCGCCGGATTGCGCCTTCACGCACGGAAGCCAATGAGCGTCTTGACCGGTTCATGCTGAATTCATCACACCCAAATCTTCCATTCGCGGGAAATCAGGAATTATTCCGCAAAGTATTTGAGGAGGGGCCTCTCGGGATGACGCTGGTCAGCCCGGAAGGAATCATTCTGGAAGCGAACGACATGATGTGTTCAATGCTCGGTTATGGCAGGGATGAACTACGGGGCTGTTCGTTTACCAGCCTCACTTTCCCTGACGATCTCAGCCAGGAAATCGAATTGACGAGGCAGCTCTTCGCCGGTGAAATTCGAAATTTCAGGCTGGAAAAGCGAGTCCGTCATAAAAGCGGCAATCTTCTGTGGATTGCGCTTCATGCGAGCGTGATTCGCGATCCCGGCGGCTCGCCGATGTACGGCCTCGGCATGGTGGAAGATGTGACGGAACGGAAGCAGACGCAGGAAGCGCTGGTGCGCAGTGAGGCTCTCTGGCGATCGGTTTTCGACAGTTCCGCGGTCGGTATTGGCCTGGCGGATCCGTCGGGCCGGCTGGACGTGACCAATGCGGCTTACCAGCAGATGACCGGCTATTCGGACGAGGAGCTTCACTCGCTGTCTTATCTGGATGTCACTCACGAAGACGACCGGGAAGTGAACCGCAGACTCATCGGCGAACTGCGCGACGGCACGCGCCCGTTCTTTGACATCGAGAAGCGTTACTTGCGAAAAGATGGCTCCTTTGTGTGGGCCTATGTCCGCACCCGTCTGGTGGCCGCGACGGAAAATCTGCCCGCATTTACGATCGGCATCGCTGAAGATATCACCGAACGCAAAAACGCGGAACGCGAGCTGAAGCGGAAGAACGAAATTCTGGAAAAGATCTTCGACCAGATACCCGTCATGATCCACTTCAACGATGAGAACGGCGAACTGCAGCTGATCAACGAAGAGTGGCGCCGGAAGGTCGGCTGGTCGCTCGGGGAGATTCGGGCGAAATCGCTCGACCTGTACGAAACCTGCTTCCCCGATCCGGAGGAGCGGCAGGCGATTCGCGACTTCATCGCGGAGGCGAAGGGCGAATGGCGCGACTTCCGGCCCCGCACCCGGAATGGCAGCATCCTGGATACATCCTGGGCCGAGGTGAGGCTGTCTGACGGAACAACGATTGGAATTGGGGTCGATATCACGGAGCGCAAGCGGGCCGAAGCGGCGCTGCGCGAGAGTGAGCAGCGTTTCCGGCAACTGGCCGAAAACATCCGCGAGGTCTTCTGGATCAACGACCCGCGCGAACAGCGCGTCCTTTATGTGAGCCCCGCTTATGAACAGATATGGGGGCGCAGTCCCGAAACGATTTACCGGGACATCCGGTGCTTTGCGGGCTACATTCACCACGATGACCGCCCGCGTGCTCTGGCCGCATTTGAGCGGCAAATACGAAACGGGGAGCGGTTTCAGGAGGAATACCGGATTCTGCGGCCCGATGGCACCGTTCGGTGGATCTGGGATCGAAGTTTTCCGATTCTCGACGAAGCCGGAGACGTGTACCGGTTTGTGGGTATCGCCGAGGACATTACGGACCGGAAACTCGTGGAGCAGGAACTTCAGCGCTCCTTCGAACAGTTGCGCGCTCTCGCGGCTGGCCTGGAGAAAGTGCGGGAAGAAGAACGGACGCGGGTAGCCCGCGAGATTCACGATGAACTGGGACAGGCGCTCACCGCCATCAAAATCGAGCTGAGCTGGCTGGGGCGTCGGAGCCCCGCGGATGGGCAACAGACGAAGCGCGTGGACTCCATTCTGGCGCTCGTTGACGATACGATCGGTTCGGTCCGGCGCATCTCGACTGAACTCCGGCCCGGAGTGCTCGACGACCTCGGGCTTGTAGCTGCCATCGAATGGGCCTCGCGGGATTTCGAGCGGCGCACCGGCACGACGTGCCTGCTCGATTTACCCGAGACGAACGTTCGTGCGGATCGCGAAACCGCCACGGCAATCTTTCGCATTTTTCAGGAAACGCTGACCAACGTGGCGCGGCACGCGCAGGCTTCCCGGGTCAGAATCCGGATGCGCGAAGAGCACCGGATGCTGTTGCTTGAAATCCAGGACAACGGCATTGGCTTTGACAAGGAAGGATCCGGCTCCCACAGTGTTTCTCTTGGAATCCTCGGTATGCGGGAACGAGCGCTGCTGGCAGGGGGCACGCTCGATTTCGAAAGCGCTCCGGGCCAGGGGGTCACTGTAAGAGTTCGCATCCCGGTCGCTCCGAATCCCGAACGGGGGGCCCCGTTTTCATGAGGGTGCTCATTGCCGACGATCACACGATTGTGCGGAACGGAATCCGGTTAATTCTGGAAAGCGGACTGGACAACGTCGTATGTGGCGAGGCGTCGAATGCTCAGCAGGTACT
>DASZUZ010000263.1:0-4664 GCA_035547415.1 Bryobacteraceae bacterium
GCGGCGAACCCATAAATGATCGCCGCCAGCACGCCATCCACTCGCAGCCCATACAGCCGCAATAGCCCGCGCGCGGCGAGTTGCCGGGCGGCTTCGCAATGAAAACTTTCAAGTCCTTTTAAAACGCCCGGCTCTCCTGACACGGCCCATCTGGCGGCGTGCAATCGGAATAACTCCGGCATTCCGCCCTCGACCGATAATGCGGTGAATTCGAACTCGTGTTGCTTCTCGAGACGGTTGCGCGCGCGGCGCAAATCGATGCGGAGCTTCGGATCGACAATCCCATCCACCAGATCGTCGCGGACGGGCAATTTCAGAACGGGACAAACGGAGCATCGCTCCTCTTTGCCCGTCAGCACTCCGGACCAGGCAGGGATCTCCGTCAGATCGAGGCCGATTTCGGGCCCGAATGCCCCGAGCGCCAGTTCCGCGCAGCGGCGTTCGTAACCAGGCAGGGCAATAACGTCTCCGTACTCGCTGATTCCCGCACCGAGAAATGCCAGGAAACGGCGATCGGTTCCATAAACGAAGAATGGAGCCAGCCCGACCAGCCGCCCTCCTTCGCAGATCGTTCCGACGCGAATCTCCCCGCCCGCGAAGACATGCCGGGTCCACGGAATCAGCCATTCCGGAGACTGAAACGGTGTGGCTTGTGGACACGAATTCCAAAGCGCCGTCCACTCACCGCGAAACTGCTCCATCTCTTCGATCGATGAGAGCCACTGCGCTTTCATGCCGATACCAGCCGCCGGTACATCGCCAGATATTGCCCGGTACTACGATCGAGCGAAAACCGCTCCCGCGCGATTCGTCGGCAGGTAGTGCGGGATAAGCGGCGCGTGAGCGGAATCGCCCGGGCCATCGCCGCGACGTCCCGCACCAGATAGCCGGTCACTCCTTCTTCCACGATGCCTGCCAGGGCGCCGGACGGAAATGCAACCACCGGCGTTCCGCACAGCAAAGCTTCCATCGCGACCAGGGAACTGGTCTCCGGGGCGAGGCTCGGGACCAGAAGGCATTGCGCGGCGGAAAGCAGCCGGCTCTTTCGCCGCGGACCGACGCGTCCGATCCACCGCCGCCTTTTATCGAGCCTCGGCGCGATCTGCCGTTCGAAGCATGCCTGATGTTCCGGATAGCCGAATGTCTCCCCTCCAAGCAGCATGCTGGCGCCGGCCATCTTCGCGGCATCGAGCGCGAGGTGGAAGCCTTTCTCGGGACAGATGCGGCCCAGCGCCGCGCAGAAACTCCGGGGCTTTACATACGAAGCAAAGAAATCCGGCGCTCCATTTTCGATCTCCGGCAGCAGCAGCGGACTGGGCGGGCACGCCTTCCGCTGGGATGCCGACACGCAGTGCAGCCATGTCCGCGGACGAGACAGATGGAAGATCTCCTTCGCATACCACGAGGGCGGCAGATGGAGCGCTGCGACGACCCGCGGTCCGGGCGGCGGAAGATAGCGCTCGAAGTCGCAGCCGTGGAGGTGAACGACATCGACCGGATACTGCGCCAGAGCCTGCGCAATGGCGATGCGCTGCCGCGTCCACGCATATTCCCGCGTGGCGTCGTCAATGGTTCCCTCGAATGCCGGGGTGGTCAGCAGATCGCCGGATACGGCCGATCCCTCCTGCGCGACCACGACAGAGCGATGCCCCGCCGCAACCAGAGCCTCGTCGATGCGGGCCAGAACCTGCTCGGCGCCTCCGGCAGTGTCAGGACGTACGGGCGCAAAAGGAAACGCGACGTTCAGGACGCAGAGTTGGCGCAAGCGAGAAGATATACACGTCCAGTACCGAAGTGACCATTCAGACCTGCATCTTCACTGGGGCGCCAGGCCTTCACATCCACAAATCCGGCCTCCGTCAGCGCGCCGCGAATCTCCTCCACGGAATAACAGCGCTGCCGGACTTCGACGTCCGACCTTCGCCATTGTTCTCCGTGCAGACGAAACATCGTGATACGAGTGGTGCCGATCATCGTTTGCGGATCGAAAGCGCCGCGCAGAAAACAGGCGTGGTCGGATTCGACGGCACTCCATGTCTTGTCCCAGTTCTCGCCGTATGCTTCGCGCGTGTTCACGTCACACAGAAAGAGGCAGGGCGGCTCGAGCGCCGCGTGCACGTTTCGAAAAGATTGCACGATTTCCGGAAGCGAAAGAATATGGTTGACGCTGTCGAAAGTACACACCGCCGCCTGCGCGCGACTGCTCAACGAGAACTTCGCGGCGGACGCATGGATGAACCGGGCTTCCGGCGCGTTCACGGCGGCGCGGGCAAGCATCCCAGGCGAACTGTCCACTCCGGTCACGCGAAAGCCTTTGGCGATCAGTGACGCCGCCAGGTGTCCCGTGCCACAGCAGAGATCGAGGATCGTTGCGCCTCGGGGCAGGGCGCTCAGCAGAAGGCGATCGAGGATCGGCGACTGCCACTCCTGAAAGGGACGAGCCCAGTACCGGTCGTAAAACCAGGCGAACTCATCGTATGCGGTTGCGGAACTCAATCACGCCACTTTTCCCATGTGATGCCGCACATCGACCCCGTAGATCAGGAACATCACGTCTTCCGCGATATTCGTCGCATGATCGGCGATTCGCTCCAGATTGCGGGCCACCAGCGTCAGTTCCATCGCGCATTCGAGCGTGGACGCATCGTGGCTCATGGCATGGAAAAGCTCCCGAGTGATGCTGACGAGGAACCGGTCTGCTTCGTCGTCGTCCTTGAGGATCTGCTTCGCCATGGCGCCGTCCCGCCGCAGAAAGGACTCAATGCAGCGGGAGACCATCGAGGAGACGCAATTGCCCATGCGGCGAATGTTGTCGAAGAACTCCCGGGCGCGTGGTTCCTCGGCGAGGCTGATCGCGCGGCGGGCAATGTTCGCCGCCAGATCGCCCATCCGCTCGAGATCCGTATTCATTTTCATGATGGCGGTGATGCAGCGCAGATCGCACGCCACCGGCTGGTGCAACGCAAGCAGCCGGATTGCCTGATCGTCGATTTCCATTTCCAGGCGATTGATGGTCTCTTCACCGCTCAGAACCCGGTTCACGAGTTCCATATTGCCCGAAAGAAGCGCTTCCACGCTGTCGACGACGGCTGCCCTGGCCATGGCGCCCATTCGGGAAAGCTTCTCCTGCAACTCCGTGATGCCGATCGTCAGCTTGTGCATAAGTGGCCTTTGTCCTCGATTGTAAAGAGAACACCACGAAAATGAAACACAATTGTCACAATCCTTCCGGATTCGCAGCCACGGATAGCTGGACCTACAATGATCTGTGACGAAGCTCATGGAAAACGTGATTTCCGAATACCAGAAGTGGAAGCAGCAGGGTGAGTCCCTGCGGACGCAGGCGAAACAGGCGATGGAGTCGCGCTTTCGCGACCTCCTCACGGAAGCGGCCCGCGTCGCGCAGGAGTATCACCACGATTTCGGCGCGACTCTGAAGCCGCCGCCTTCGATCACAGCGTTCCGCTATAAGCCTGTGGGCGTGAAAGCGAAGAAGAGCGCCAAACCCGGCGCTGCCCCTGCGAAGGCCGAACGCGCGGAGGACCCGAAGGTCACGGCCCTTGAAAAGAAACTGGCGCAGGCCCGCGGCAAACTGGAGACGGCCAAAGCGGCGGGTAAGCCGATCAAGAACCTGGAAGACCGCATCTACGAAATCGAGGACGAAATTCGCCTGGCCACCCAGGGTTAGAAACCGGACGCGGCCGCCGGCGCCGCGCTTTCTCTAAACCCGGAGGATGCGTTCCGGAGCGAGATTCTCCCAGTGCAGATCGTGTCCGGAAGACGCCTGCAGCGCCGTTTCCGGGATCATTCCGATCAGTTCGCTGCCCGCTACTTCGATGCCACGTTCGCGGCTCCGTTCCGCCACGGCGTCGAAAACGACGTGAAGGGGCGTGCGCTCGAAATCGACGAGGTTGATCGAAACCTGCACCTGACCGCGTGACTCGAGCGGTAATCCGAGCGCCTTGACGGCGGGAATGCCGCCGCTCGATTCGCGGATCTCGCGCGCGATCTCGCGAGCCGCCTTCACGTCTGTTGTCCGGAGGTTGATGTTCCAGGCGATGAGGAATTTTCGCGCCCCCACCACGCATGCGCCCGCCGTCGGATGGCGGCCCTCGCCGATATCCGGCGCGAGTCCGGTGGGCGCGCGCCGCCGAACGTTCTCGAGCCGTTCGCATTCCGGACGCAAAGCCGCAGCCTCATAGAGGTACACGGGTACCCGTAGTTCCTCCCAGATCCGATGCCCCACTTCGCCCGCAAGGTCCGCGCATTCGCCCAGGCTGATGCCGTTGAGCGGCACGAACGGAACCACGTCCGCCGCGCCTATACGGGGATGTACTCCCGCGTGGCGGCTGATATCGATCGACGCGACAGCCGCGCCGATCGCCGCGAGCGCCGCTTTCGCCACCGCTTCCGGCGAACCGGCGAAAGTCAGAACCGAGCGGTGGTGATCGGGGTCGGACGTTTTATCCAGCAGACTCGCGCCCGGCGTGCGGGCAACGGCCGCGGCGATGCCTGCCACGATCACGGGGTCCCTGCCTTCGGAGAAGTTGGGAACGCACTCGACTGTCAAACGCGTTTGTCCTTCCCCGGCCGGCGCAGGTGGCGGCGGACCGAGTACGGCAGGTAACGCAGCACCGCGGCGAGTTTGTACTTCCAGCCGGGAA
>DASZUZ010000264.1:0-9483 GCA_035547415.1 Bryobacteraceae bacterium
ACGCCGGGCGGCGACAATCAGGATCAGGCGCTGCTCCAGGTGATTCTCAACATCATCGAGTTCGGTATGACGCCGCAACATGCGGTCGAATCTCCGCGCTTTCAGACGGAGCATTACTATGCGTCGTTCGCGAATCACGAATTCATTCCGGGCAAGGTGAATCTGGAGAACCGGTTTCCTCGCGAGACGGTGGAGGCGCTGACCGCACTCGGGCATAAGGTGAATGTCTCGGGTCCCTGGAGCAACGGTTCCGCGCCTGTGGTGATCGAGATCGGCGACGGTGTGCTGACCGGCGCGGCCGACCCGCGACGGGGACGGTTCGTGTACGGACGGTAGCGGAAACGCCTTACAGCAACGTGAACGGATCGACGTCGATCACGAGCGAGGTGGCGTTCCATTTCTGCGAGCGAGCAAACTCCCGCGCGCGCTGCAGGAAAGCATTCAAGGTCTTTCTGCCGGCTGATTTGATCAGGAACTGGTATCGATATTCCGCCTTGAGCCTGGGGACCGGAGCCTCCGCGGGTCCCATGATCCTCATGTTTTCCGGCGCGGGAGTCAGGTGATGCGCCAGTTCGGCGCTCATGCGCAACGCGTCTTCCTGCTTCGGAGCACGGACCAGAATATTCGCAATCGCCGTAAACGGCGGGTACTTCATGAGGCGGCGAAACTGTAGTTCTTTTTCGAAAAACGCCGTGTAGTCCTGTTGCGCGGCGAGGCGAACGGCGTAGTGGTCGGGATTGATGGTCTGCATGTAGACCACTCCCGGCAAGTCTCCACGTCCCGCGCGTCCCGCCACCTGCGTGAGCAACTGGAACGTTCGTTCCGCGGCGCGGAAATCGGGCATCCCGAGCCCGACGTCGGCGGACACTACCCCCACGAGCGTGACATTCGGGATGTCGTGGCCTTTGGCGATCATCTGGGTGCCGACGAGGATGTCGAAATTGCGCTCGCGGAAATTATGCAGGATGTCTTCGAACTGCCGTTTGCCGGTTACGGTGTCCCGGTCGAGGCGCGCGATTCTGGCAGAGGGAAACTCGGCGTGCAGTTCATCTTCGACGCGTTCTGAACCCATCCCGAGAAACTGGATGTGCTCGCTCTGGCATTTCGGACAGACGGATGGAACCTTTTCGGCATAGCCGCAGTAGTGACACAGGAGGCGGCGGTCGCGTCGATGCCACGTGAGCGTCAGGGCGCAGTTGACGCACTCCACGCGCGTCCCGCAGGCACGGCACGCGACAAAACTCGAGAATCCGCGACGGTTGAGAAGCACCATGGCCTGCTCGTTGTTCGACAACCGTTCACGTAATGCCTCGAGCAGTGCCCGCGAGAAGGTGGCGTGCTTGCGGGTTTCGAGAAACTCCTGCCGCATATCGACCAGATGAACCGCAGGCATGGGTCGTTCCGCAATGCGATCCGGTAGTTCGAGCAGCGTGTATTTGCCGGACGTCGCGTTGTAGCGACTTTCGAGGCTCGGCGTGGCGGAGCCGAGCACCACGCACGCATCCGCTGCCTGGGCCCGAACGACAGCGACGTCGCGACCGTTGTAACGCGGGTTTTCTTCCTGCTTGTAGCTGCCATCGTGTTCTTCATCCACGACGATCAGGCCAAGATTCCGCACGGGCGCGAAGACTCCGGACCGCGTGCCGACGACGACGCTGGCGCCGCCCGCCTGAATCCGGCGCCACTGGTCCGCGCGCTCCGAATCGGTGAATGCGCTGTGAAGAATTGCAACGCGATCGCCGAAGCGCGAGTAGAACTGACCTGCCACGGCGGGGGTGAGGGCGATTTCCGGAACCATCAGCAACGCGCCGCGGCCGCAGGCGAGAGCAACGTCAATGGCGTTCAGGTAAACCTCAGTTTTGCCTGAGCCGGTGACGCCGTGCAGAAGGAACGTGCAGAACTTGCGGGACTCGACGCCGGCCTGGATGAGATCGAAGGCGTTGCGCTGCGCCGTGTTCAGTTCATGGGGCGCGCGGATCGGGGCGCTTCGGATGGCCACCGGTTCGGGCGTGAGCGTGACCAACTGCTTTCGGGCAAGCGATCGCGCCGCCGTGCTGGCGTTCTTCACCATCTGCTCGAGGTCGCCCAGGTTGTGCGATCCCGGATGTAATGCCAGATATGCGAGAAGTTCGCGTTCGGCCTTCGGCAGTTTACCCTTCGGTTCGGCGCTGGTCAGCCCGATGCGGAGTTTCGCCGCGGGCGCACGCAGCGGATCGCGCTCCTGCTGGACCTGCTCGACGGCGATCCACCCCTTGCGTTCGAGCGACTTCAGGATCTTGTCGGCCAGCGGAACCTTTCGCTTGAGATGGGAGGCGGAGAGCGAGCGTGCGGCGAGCATCTGCATCACACGGTTCAGGGCATCTTCAGCGGAGGCGTCGATCGACAACTGCTTTGAAGCATCGCGGCCCGCGTCGGTCAGCGAGTAGATCTTGCCTGAACGGATTTCGGCGGCGAGGGGGAGCATGGAACGAAGCACTTCGCCGAGCGGCGCGCAATAGTAGCCCGAAATCCATCGACCGAGCGCGATCAGTTCATCGCTCAGGACCGGTTCGGCATCGATCAGCCGGAAGGCGTCCTTCACCGCGATATCGGGCTGCTCATCGTGCACGCGGAGCGCGACACCTGTAAGTTTGCGCGTCCCGAACGGAACCACGACACGGGCTCCGGACTTCACGCGATGCTGCAGAGTCAGCGGCAGGGAATACGTGAAGGGCTGATCGAGCGGGACCGGCAGGCTTACGTCGCAGAAACGGGGCAAAACCCAGTGTAGCGGCGCGATACTATCTTCCCTATGGCTTCTCCTTCACCTGCTCGTGTATTCGAAACTCTGCGCGCCTTTCAGGAAACCGGGGCGCTGCGCACCGCAATTGAATTGGGCGTTTTCACTGCCATTGCGGAGGGGGCAAGAACCGCGGCCGAAATCGCGTCGAAGTGCGGCGCTTCGGAACGCGGTACTCGCATATTGTGCGATTGCCTGGCGGTCAGCGAACTTCTGACGAAGACCGATGGCAAATATGACAACACGCCCGATTCGAATTTGTTTTTAAACCGGCATTCTCCTGCGTATATGGGCACGGTGGCGGACTTCATCTCCTCCCCCGAGATGATGAACGGTTTTCTGGGCACCCTGACCGATTGCGTGCGCAAAGGCGGCACGATGCTGCCGGACGAGGGGTCCGTTTCGCATGAGAATCCCCTGTGGATTAACTTTGCGCGCTCCATGGCTCCGCTGATGGCGCCGGCGGCGGCAGGAATTGCCGCGCATCTGCCGGCCGCGGGACCGTTGAAGGTTCTGGACATTGCGGCGGGACATGGCATGTTCGGGATTGCGGTCGCAAAGCGCAACGCACAGGCCGAGATTACGGCGGTCGACTGGGCGCCGGTGCTGGAAGTCGCGACAGAGAATGCGGCAAAGGCAGGGGTGTCGGCGCGACACAAGACCATCGCGGGCAGCGCGTTTGATGTCGAGTTCGGGTCAGGATACGACGTCGTGCTGCTCACGAATTTCCTGCATCACTTCGACGTACCTACGTGCGAGGGGCTGCTGCGAAAGATTCACTCGGCGCTGAAGCCGGGCGGAAAAGTAGTCACTCTGGAATTTGTGCCGGACGAAAATCGCATCAGTCCGCCGGTACCGGCGAGGTTCGCGATCACCATGCTGTTCAGCACGGTGAAGGGCGACGCCTATATCTTTAAGGAACTGGATTCCATGCTGCGCCACGCCGGTTTCGAATCGAACGTTCAGCATCTGCTCGAGACGCAGCAGTCGGTTATCATTTCAACGAAATGACCATTGTTCCCGCTAAGCTCCATCACGTTTCCCGGCAGACGCAGAGACTGGATGAGACCCGGCAGTTTTATGTGGATGTGCTCGGATTCCGCGAGATCAGCCGGCCTCCGTTTTCCTTTCGCGGCGCGTGGCTTTATGGCGCGGGGATCCAGATGCATCTGATCGAAGCGACATTCGAAGCGCCGGATATGGCGATCAACGGCCGGGAGAACCATATCGCGTTTGCGGTCGAGGATATGGATGGGGCGGAGGAACTGTTGAAGCAGCGTGGCATCCACTATAAGCGCAACGTGGTGCCGGAGCGCGGGACGAATCAGATTTTCTTCCGCGATCCGGACGGTTGGCTGATCGAACTCGGACTCTATCCGGCCGTCATGGATCGGTAAGAGTTCCGCTCATCGCCTGAGGATCTGGACTTCCAGCGGCGCGAGCGTCACGCGAATGGAATGCAGCGGGCCGGTTCCGGATCCGCC
This sequence comes from Bryobacteraceae bacterium, assembly GCA_035547415.1. Classification (GTDB taxonomy): domain Bacteria; phylum Acidobacteriota; class Terriglobia; order Bryobacterales; family Bryobacteraceae; genus BOG-234. The sequence continues at coordinate 4,264 of DASZUZ010000264.1, forward strand.
CGTTGCTTCCTGAACAGAGACTGAACCCGCGGCTTTTTCCACGACCTGTTCGGGGGCTGTGGATGAGGCCTTGTTGCTGTAGGCGATCCGATACTCGTCGCCCGGCTTACTGAGACCGATATCCACAATCACGTCGAACGTTCGCGTATCCGACGTGCTCATATTGGCGGCGATTACGACCTCTTCATCGACCAGGATGCGCGAAAAAGCCAGCAGCCCTTGCGGGAATGACGAGACGCCGAAGGTTCGGCCGTCTCCGGAAACCGGCCGGAAGTAGAAGCGTCCGTAGCGAAGAGGGGGCGTCTGCGCCCGTACGGCAGAGATGCGCGCGATCTGTTTGTAGAAAGGATTGGTCTGATCGAAGCCGGGTCCTCCCCACAGCGCCTCGCGGACAGCAGGATCGCTGCCTTTGCCGTCTAACCCTGCTTCCGTGCCGTAGTACAGGCAGGGGACGCCGGGAAGGCTGTACAGGCAGGCCAATCCGAGCGTCACCTGGTCGTCGAACTCGTGCTCATTGCCGGGCTGAACGAAGCGGATGCGCTCCTTTACGTCGTGATTGTCGAGAAACGTGACGAAGTAGCGCGTGGCGTCGCCGTGCGAACTCAACACGGTGGCTTCGATGCGCTTGCGGAGCTGATACATGCCGACCAGGTCGGATGGCGGGGAGAAGCCTTTCACGACGGGCTTCAGGTTGAAGAAGAGCGGGTAATCCAGCGCTGCGTCCACACCGACCATGTCGCTGTCATCGCCCGTTGTGCTGCGGCCGATGAACCGCGCGATCTGTTCCTCGGCGTCACCGGTAAACACCTCACCGAAGGTGAAGAAGTTCTTCTTCCCGATACTCAACGCGTATTCGCGGATCGAGTTGCCGAAAAGCAGAGGGAAGCCGCCCTTGAGGTAGCGCAGCGTGTCGATCCGGAAGCCATCGACGTCGAAGCGGGCGACCACGTATTGGTAGGAGCGGATCAGGAACTGCTGCAACTGGACGACATCGGTGCGGAACTGTTTGAGCGACGCGAAATCGCCGGATGTATCGTCGCCGGGGCCGGGACTTCCCTGGCGGCGGAAAAACGCATTGTCATGCAGTTCTTTTGGCCACACGAGGGCATCCGCAGGCGGGGTGGAGATCGCGGCAATATCGGGCTCGTCCGGACGCGCCTGGCCGCTGGGATCGCGCCAGAGAATCGGACGCGGGCTGGGCCGGAAATCGGCTTCCGCGCCGTCGGAATTACTGCACGTACTCTCGCCGGGGTCGCAGGGATAGGCGAAAACGTTGCCCGTGTGATTCAGGACGATATCGAGAATCACGTAGAGTCCCGCGGCGTGGGCAGCATCCACCAGAGAGCGCAGTTCGTCATCGGCATGGGCGGGGTCGTCCGCGAACCGCGGATCGGCCTGCAGGAAGTTGTGAATCCCGTAGCCGTGGTACGTTCCTTCTTCGAAAGGTACGTTCTTCAGGACCGGACTGAGCCAGATTGCGCCAGCGCCCAGACCTTTGATGTAGGCTAATCGATCCTGAATTCCACTGAATTTGCCACCCTGGAAGCCGAAGAAGCCCGGGTCGTCGAAGGGCTGATGGCGGATTGCGGAATTCCTGTTGTTGAAGCGGTCGACCATGAGGAAGTAAATCCACTGGTCGCGCCAGTCGAGCGGGGAAGGGAAGGCCACGGGGTGGCCCGTGTCCTTCGCCCCACTGTAGATGGACTGGAATTCTTTGGAAAAGAGCGACTCCGGCATGATGCCCTCCGTTGATTCCGGAATCGCTCAAGTATAAGAGAACGCCGTCTGATTTTTCGTCTTTATTTGTTCCTATACCAATCGAGCGTGGCGCGCATTCCTTCTTCGAAGGTGAACTTCGAGACGTATCCGAGGTCGCGCTTCGCGGCGGTCGTATCCGCCTGCGAATCGCGAACGTCGCCCTCGCGCGGCGGCCCGTAGTTCGGGGCGATGTTCACTCCTTCGATCTTCTGCAGCATCTCCCACGCCTGGTTCAGCGTGATCCGCCAGCCGTTGCCGCCATTGAAGACGCGTCCGGCGACGCTCGACGGCGCCTGACAGGCTCTCAGGTTGAGTTCGACGACATCCTGCACGTACGTGAAATCGCGCGACTGCTCGCCATCGCCGAAGATGGTCGGGGTGCGGCGCTCGAGGATCGCGGTCATGAATAGAGACAAGACACCGGAGTACGGGCTCGATGGATCCTGGCGAGGACCGAAGACGTTGAAATAACGCAGGCTGACTGTCTCGAGCCCGAAGCACGAGGTCCAGCAGGACATGTAATGCTCGCCCATCAGTTTCTGCGCCGCATACGGCGACCTGGGCATGGGCAGCATGGACTCGGTCTTCGGCAGGACTTCGGTGTCGCCGTAGGCCGAGGACGAAGCCGCGTAGATGACCCGTCGGACGCCTGCGTCTTTGGCGGCTCTCAGGACGTTAAACGTGCCGTCGACGTTCACTTCGTGCGACGGCACGGGATCGTGAATAGAACGCGGAACCGAGGGGATAGCGGCTTCGTGGAACACCACGTCGATGCCGTCCATCGTGGGCCGCAGCGAGTCGTAGTCACGGATATCGACGCGGCGGAAGTCGACCGAACCGCGCACCTCGTCGAGATTGCGTTCGTGTCCGGTGAGAAGGCTGTCGACGACGACAACGCGGGTCGCACCTTTTGCAAGCAGGCCGCGGACGAGCGCGGATCCGATGAAACCCGCTCCGCCCGTTACCAGAAATGTGCTCATTGGCGAGCTTTTTCCTCCTGTATTTTCAGGTATTCAATGGTTTCGGAGGCGATTGTCTCGCCACCCACAGCGAAATCGAACGACTCGAGCGACACCCAGCCGGGATAGTTCAGCCGGTCCAGAGCCCGGAACAGGCTGACGAAATCGTAGTTTCCGGTGCCGGGATGATTTCCGTCCATTTCGTTCACATGAACGTGACGGATGTACTCGTAATATTTTTCCACCACACGATCGTGAGGTTCGGTTTCATCCTCTGCATTGTGGCAATCGAACATCGTGCGAATTGCCGGGCTGTCGATTTCGCGCACGACTTCGACGGCTTCAGCCAGGGTGTTGACGACGTCGCTCTGCGAACGCGGCAGCGCTTCCATGAGAATGGTGACTCCTCGCTGTTCCGCATGCGGAGCAACGCTGGCCAGGCCGTCGATCAGATGCCGCTTCGCTTCGGCGGGGCTGATGCCGCCGGTGGTCGAGCGCTGCTTTGGCGAGCCCAGCACCATGATGCTGTTGTCGCCGAGATCGGCGGAAAGATCGACGAGGTTCCGGACGTACTGCCAGCTCGATTCGCGCAGGGCGCGGTCCGGCGTAGTGACGTGCACGGTTTTCGGCGTGACCAGAAGCCAGTGAAGACCGACGTAACCAAGCCCTTCGTCCGCCATGATCCGGCGGTATTCGCGGCGCGCGCTGGCGGCGACTTCAAGGGGGTCCGGGGCAAGCGTGAAGGGAGCGATCTCAATTCCCTGATATCCGAGACGATGGAGGATCCGGCAGACTTCCCCGAACGGCCGGCCCTCGAAGGCCTCGTTGCACATCGCGTAACGAAACGAAGCAGACATGGAACTCTCAATTTTGACATTGGCGCCTGTACAGGAGCGACCATAGTGAGTTGGAACTATTACACAAAGGAATTCGCGTCTCCCGCAAGGGCGCCGACCGCTGGCGCGCGGGACACCCCTGGATCTTTCGTTCGGATCTGCTGGACACGGCCGATGCGGCCGCGGGCGACACGGTTCGCGTGCTCGACAACAAGGGACAACTGCTCGGGCAGGCTCACTACAGCGCGGCGTCGCAGATCGCGCTGCGGATGCTTTCACGATCGGCGGAGCCCGTCAATTATGCGGCGCGGATCGCGGCGGCGCAACGATTTCGGGAACAGGTGGTCACCGATTCAACCGCATACCGACTGGTGCACGCGGAAGCGGATTTCCTGCCAGGGCTGATCATCGACCGCTATGCGGACTGCTTCGCGATCCAGACGCTCGATCAGGGGATGGACCGCGCATTTCCCGAGATCGTTGCGGCACTCGAAGAGCAGTTTGCGCCGCGTGCGATCGTGGCGAGAAACGATGCGGCGGTCCGATCGCTGGAGCAACTGCCGCGCGAGATCCGGCTGGTTTCGGGCGAACTGGATGAGCCGGTCGACATCACCATGAACGGGTTTCGTTTGCAGGCAGATTTGCTGCGAGGGCAGAAAACAGGCGTTTTTCTGGATCAGCGGGAGAATTATCTGGCCGCAGCCCGGTATGCGAGCGGCAGCGCGCTCGACTGCTTCACTTCGACGGGAGGATTTGCGCTCCATCTGGCGCGGACATGCGAGCGTGTGGAAGCGATCGACTCGAGCGCAACCGCGCTCGAAACGGCGAGAGGTAATGCGGAGAGAAACGACCTCGCCAATCTCGAATTTCGGGAGGCCGATGCGTTCGAGATCCTGGCGGGTTATGCTTCCGCGCGGAAGACCTTCGACACGGTGGTGCTCGATCCGCCGGCCTTCGCGAAATCCCGAAAGCAACTCGAAGGCGCGGCGCGCGGGTACAAGGACATCAATCTGCGGGCACTGCGATTGCTGGGGCCGGGAGGAATTCTAGTGACATGCTCGTGCTCGCACCATATGAGCGAGGCGATGCTGCTCGAGATCGTGGCCGAGGCGTCCATTGACGCCGGGCGGACGTCGCGGGTGCTGGAGCGGCGCACGCAAGCGCAGGATCATCCGATTCTCCTGACCGTGCCGGAGACGCACTATCTGAAATGCCTGATTCTGCAGGTCGCGTAAGAGCGAAGAGATTTGACGACGCCGAAGCGCGGCGCGTTGATTTCTACGAGCAAGTGGCCGGGCGGGTCGACGCGTGTCCGTTTGGATTCCCGAGCGCGCAGGAACTCGCGGCGGGAGCGGCGATGGACGAGCAGGCTCTCGATGAATTGTTTTGCGAACACGCGCATGAATCGGCCGAAGCGTTTCTGATCCGGGCGCAGATCGAGAAGCTTTGTACTTCACTGGCCGCGGGTCAGGAGCCAAATGGCCGGCTATCGACGAAACTTCAGGAACAGTTCCTTGCGGCGACGGGGTTAACGCCCGCGGGGTATGCCGACCTGGGGAACGAGTTCCGACTGCGCCTGCCCGCCGCGTACCGGACCCGGGAGGTGCTGGATTTTTATGCGCGGGATCCGATGAGCGTAAGCGAGAGCGTCAGCGGCGACGGACTGC
>DASZUZ010000265.1:0-6249 GCA_035547415.1 Bryobacteraceae bacterium
ACCATTTCGCCGAGTTCGCGGGCGGCCGGCGAAGTCTCAGGCAGTTGCATGTTGTCTTTGGCTCGCGCTGACTGGTGACCGGCCGTCACGCGGCCATCGATCCAGTCAGCGGCGTCCAGGATGCGCCGGGCGCGCGTTACCTGTTCGGCGGAAAGTACGTCGGGTATCTGGAGCAGCATCGTTTCCTCAAAATTGGAACGCCAGACCGATGAGAGCCGATCTGGCCGGGCCGGGAATCACGTGGGCGGGGTGCAACTGATCGTAGTAAATGCGATCCGCCAGGTTGTACACGTTGGCGTGCACGGTGATGTGCTCGGTCAGGGGCCGCTCGATCATGGCGTTGAAAACCCAGTAACCCGGCACCTGTTTCACCAGACCCGTGACGGGATCGTACGGCGCTGTCGTACTGGCGGTCCGGCTTCCGATGAAGTTGCCGCCGGCTCCGATGCGGGTCTTCCACGGGAGGCGATAAGTATGCCAGAAGGTGAAGTTGTGCCGCGGCACATTCGCGAGTGGCGCGCCGACCGCGGCCGGATAGTAGTTCGAAGACGCGAGCTTCGCGTCCAGGAAGGCATAGCTGGTCAACGCCTCCCAACGGCTGGTGATGTGTCCGCTGCTCTCAATCTGGATGCCGTTGACACACTGCTGTCCGGCCAGAACGTTGAGGAGCGAGTTCTCGGGATCGGGCTCACGCGCGTTGAGTTTGTCTGTCCGGAAGAATGCGGCGCGGAGGGACATGTGCGTACGCGGAAGGTCCCATTTGGTTCCGGCTTCATAGGTTCTGTTCTTTTCGGGCGGCAGATTCGCCGTGCTGGCGCTCAGCGAAAGCGATTCGGCGGACGGGTTGAACGAAGTGCCCGCGGAGACGTAGATACTTCCCGCCTCCACCGGCTTGAATACGATGGCGCCGCGAAAAGACGGTTGCCCATCCAGACGATTGAACGCGCTCGCCTGAGGCACAGCCTGCGTGTAGTGAGTGTTGAAGCGGTCCCAGCGAGCTGCGCCGCTCAGTTCCCAGCGTTTGCCGATCTTGGCCGTATCCATGACGTAGACGCCAGCGCTGTTCGAGCGCGTACGGACGAAGGAAGAGATGGCCGCGGTTCCGGCAAAGGGCTGGGTGGGGTCCGGATTCAGAAGACTGGTGGTGGGCACGCCCGCGTATTTCGTGCGGGTGGGATCGGAATCTTCGCGGTCCAGTTCGACGCCCGCGGTGGCGGTGTGTCTGACGCGTCCGGTTTCAAATGTCATGACGGCATCGGTCTGGTTTGCAAGGAACGCCTCGACGCTGGTTACCGTAATTTCGTTCCGATTTACGGCGATGGAATCGAGGGGAGTCGAGGCGGTCACGGCGCCGGCGATCTGCGCTTCCGTGATTCGGGCCCCCCGGAGATAGCGCGCGTAGCGGCTCTGATTGCGGATGGTGACGTGGCTGTTGAAGTCGTGTTCGAACCGGACTGTGCCGATGTTGTCGGCGGTGCGAAGATAGTTGCCGCTCTCGAAGCCGTAATAGTTGTGACGGTCAACCGGCGCGGGCTGATTGAAGAGCCACGGGATACCGTAGTCCGGAACGTCGTCGGCGCCCTGCCGCAGATAGCTGACGGTCCAGCGGGTGGACGTGTCCATGCCAAGCGAGAGCGAAGGCGCGATGCCGTAGCGCCGGTTCTTCGCGACGTCGCGCCCGGCCACGTTTCCTTCGGTTCCCATCAGGTTCAACCGGAACGCCGCTTCATGGCCGAAAGCCTGGAAGGGGACGTTGACGTCCGCCGTGCCGCGCCGCGTGAGATCGGTTCCGGCGTCGAACGAGCCTGAGAAGAACCGGAGAGCCGAGGGCACTTTTGTCGCCTGATTGACGACGCCGCCGGTCGAGCCCCGGCCGAAAGTGGCGGACGAGGGGCCCTGCACGACATCGACCTCTTCGAGATCGAACGGGTCGCGGTAATAGCTGCCGAAATCGCGCATGCCGTCCAGATAAAGATCATTGCGGGCGGTGAAGCCACGAATTGTGAGATTGTCGCCCTGCGCGCCTCCTTCGCCCGCGGCGAGGCTGATGCCCGCCACGTTGCGCAGCGTGTCGCGAAGCGTGGTGGCGTTCTGTTCCGCGATCGTCTTCCGAGAAACGACTTCGACCGTCTGGGGTGTGTCGCGCAGCGGTTCGGTGTATCTGACAAGCGACGGAGAAAGTTCACCCGGTGCGCTCGTGACGTCGACCGACGTGGAGAGGGCGTTCAGTTCGAGCAGTACAGTGCGCGGGCCCGTGAACTTCCAGCGGACGCCCGTGTCGCGGAGCAGGGAATCGAGGGCCTGCTCGGGCGTGAGGATTCCGGAGAGTCCCGGTATTGCAATCTGGCCAAGACCTTCCGTGCCGAGAGTGACGTTCAGGCCGGCGATCTGCCCGAAGACCGAGATCGCATCGCGAATGGTTCCGGGCGCGATCTCAAAGCGGCGCGCCGGCAGCGCCGTCACGGTGACGGCGCCACGGGGGGCGGCGGGTGTGGGCAATTGCTCCGCGCGGATCTTTTCACATCCAATCGCGGAGTACACCGCGATGGTTCCGGCTGCGATCCACCGGTACGTAACCGGCCAGGAAGACAGAGGTCTGGCGTTCGATTGGGACATGCGCTCTCCTTGTTCGGAAGGCATGGCGCACCTAAAATGGAGAAGGTCGCCAGCCTCGCTTGCGATCGGGGGCTCCTGCGTTTCCGGCCAAGGTTGCGGCAGGGGCCCTGTCTTTTTTCTTGTCGTGTTTCTATCGCGGACCGAAACGGTCCGCAATTAAAATCTCAGGTTACCCGCGCGGCCGGAGCGTGTCAATGTTTTTCTGCAAATCATTTGCAGAAAAGTTGCGTTACATACTCCATTGCGCGGGAACCGGCGGCATGCAGATTGACCCTGCGTGCAAACCGGTTGCATTCATGGAGCAGCGGCCAACAGCGAAGCCGTTTCGGAATGACCGTTCGACCCCTTTTCGCCGGGCGCTGCCGGGTGTAGAGTTTTTCCAGGCCGGAGAGCGAACTCCGGTCCATGACCCGGAGAAAGGAGACTCCATGTTTGAGGAAAACAAGCAACTTTGCCGGCGACTGTTCGAGGGCGCGTGGAACCGAGGCGACCTGCGGGCGGTCGACGAGACCGTTTCTTCCAACTGCCGATTCCACGATCCCGCGTTTCCGGCGTTGCAAGCCGGCGCGGAGAGCTACCGGCGGCACATTCAGACGTGCCGGGAAGCTTTTCCGGACATGACCTGCTCGGTGGACGACATTATCGCCGAGCGCAACGAAGTGGTCATCCACTGGACGGTCCGCGGGACGCATCGGGGCAACTTCCTGGGCGCGGCGGGAACGAATCGGGCGGCTACGGTTTCGGGAACGAGTATCCACCGGATCGAGGCGGACAAGATCACGGAACTGTGGTCAGACTGGAACCTGCAATCGTTACGGGATCAACTGGGCCTGGGGATGACGGAGTCCGAAGCCAACAAGGCGCTGGCGCGGCGCCTGGTGGAAGAGGTCTGGAATCAGAAGAGGCCCGAGAGGTTCCGCGATTACATGGCCGATGACTATACGAGGATCTCTCCCAACGGCACGATGCGGGGCGAGCAGGGAATGCGCCAGGACTACGACATGTACACCGGGGCGTTTCCAGACGCGCATATTCAGATCGACGACATGATCTGCGAGGGTGACCGGGTTGCTCTGCGGTTTACCGTGACAGGGACTCAAACCGGAAAGTTGGGGGAAATCGCGGCGAGCGGGAAGAGAGTGACGCTCGATTGCGTCGGAGCGGTGCGTATCGCGAACGGCCGAGTGATTGAGGAGCACATGGCGTGGGACAACCTCAGCCTGCTGCGACAGATCGGGGCGGCGCCGGAGATGGCGGCGCGTTCGGCGAGTTCCGGAAGCCGTAGAACGTAAGAAGCGACGGGCGCGGCAGCGGTTACGCGCCGCGATGTCAGTCGAGTTCGAGAAGCGTGGTGGGGTCAATGAGCCTCCAGCACAACCCGCCCGCGCCGTAGATCAGCGCCGAACAGAAGAACGCGATGTTCCACGCGTTGCCGCCGGCGGCGAGCAGGAGACCGGTGACGGCGGGCGCCACCGCTCCGCCGAAGTGACCGAGCATGTTCATGAAGCCGGAAACCGTGCCGACGTGCTCGCCGCCGATGTCCATGGCTGACGTCCAGGTGATCGGGCCGCTGAATTCCGCGGCAAAACTGGAGAGGCTCATCACGAAGATCGCGAGCAGAGGGGAGCCGATCCGCGTGAAGACCAGGAGGAGTGCGGCTGCTCCTCCGTATGCGGCGTATCCGAAGCCGCGGCGGATGCGAGTCAATCGGGCGCCTCGCCCGGTCACGGGAATGCGGCGGGTCAGCCTGGCGAGCGTCCATCCGGCGACGATACTGCCGGCTCCCGCAGCGAACAGAGGCAGTCCGGCGGCAAGCGCGCCGCGCCTGATAGAGATAGATGGGCAGCCAGGTGATGTAGAAATAGAAGCCGTAATAGTGCGAGAACCATTGGGCGCCGAGCGCCCAGATACTCCGGGAGCGCAGTAGCCTGTTCCAGTTGACGGGCCGTTTCGCGCGGGACAGCGCATCGGGCTCGCTCCTGTTTCCGTACCAGCGATGAAAGACGGCGGCCCAGACGATGCCTGTCGCGCCGAAGAGAGCGAAGACCTCGCGCCATGTCATGCAGACGTAGAGGAGCGCCATCAGAGCAGGGGTGATGGCTGCGCCCCACCGGGCCGCGGCCGCCTTTACTCCTTCCGCGAAGTTCCGCTCGTCCGGGGGCAGCCAGGTTCGGAAGAGGCGCGCGAGGCCCGGGAAACATCCGGATTCTCCGGCGCCGAACAACAGACGAACGCTTACCAGGGAGGGGAAACTCCACGCTGCTCCGGTCGCCGCCGTGAGGAGTGACCAGACAAGGACTACGCGTGTCAGGAGTCGACGGGCGCCGAAGCGGTCGCAGAGCCAGCCGCTGGGGATTTCACCTGCCGCGTAGGTCAGCCCGAAGGCAGAGAAGACGAAGCCGAGTTGCACCGGACTCAGGCGCAGGTCCCGTGCGATTGCGGGGGCCGCCTGACTAATGGCGGCGCGATCGAGGAAGGAGAGGAAGGCGAGAGATGCGCCGAACGCGACGACCGCGCGGCGCGTTTTGCGGCCACTCGCCGGAGCTTCGATGGACGGCGCCACTATTTCCGCGAGGATATAACATCGGGGATAATTTGCGCCGGGCAGAAGCCCGGCGGCAGAGCTGAAGCTCCGGTCCCACATTTACATTTGTTTAAGGAGGGGTGGGTAAATGCGAGGGTTACCATTGCAACGTGCACCCTGTGGAAATCGATGTGCCAGCCGAAGCCGGAGTACCGTCTCAGCGGCTCCTGCCGGTGGTATTGGGCCTTTTTGCCTTGAGCGGCGCGGCGGGCCTGATCTATGAAATCGTCTGGCTGCAACTGCTGCAACTTGTGATCGGCTCATCAGCCGTGTCCCTGGCGGTTCTGCTCGGAACTTACATGGGGGGCATGTGCCTCGGCAGCATCTTTTTTGCGCGCTTCGTTCGCGCGAACCGGAACCCGTTGCGGGTATACGCAGCGCTCGAGATCGGGACGGGGGTGTTCGGCGCACTGGTGTTATTCGTGCTTCCGCTGGTGGAGCATCTTTACACGGCCGGCGTTTCCCATGGGCTGCCGAGCATGATTTTGCGCGGTATTGCGTGCGCCGTGTGCCTGTTGCCGCCCACGCTTCTGATGGGTGCTACTCTGCCCGCGATGTCGCGTTGGGTGGCGGGAACTCCGCACGCGGCGGCCTGGTGGGGATCTCTGTACGGGTCCAACATCGTGGGCGGGGTGGCTGGCTGCTTCGGGGCAGGCTTCTATCTGTTGCGTGTCCACGACATGACGTTCGCGACCGGCGTCGCGGCGCTGCTCAACGTCGTGGTGGCCGTAGTCGCAGTGGGCATGAGGCGGTCGGGCGCCGCTCCCGACGAGCCGCGGGAGCAACCTGCCACCGCTTCGGACTCACGAGCGATTTACTTCGCCATCGGCCTTTCGGGACTGTGCGCTCTGGGGGCTGAAGTGGTCTGGACCCGGATTCTTTCGTTGATGCTGGGCCCGACGGTCTATACATTTTCGATTATTCTTGGCGTGTTTCTGATCGGACTGGGTCTGGGCAGCGCGGCCGGCTCGCGTATCTCGCACGTCAGGGACAATCCCCGGGTGTGGTTCGGAGCGAGCCAACTGCTTCTGTGTGTGGCGGTGGCGTGG
>DASZUZ010000266.1:0-4993 GCA_035547415.1 Bryobacteraceae bacterium
CATGATGTTCCCACCTACAGCACACTCGTGAAATCGACCGTCACGAAGCTGAACATCATGGGGATGGTGACGGCGGACCGCGTCGTGGCCAATCTGACATCAACGTACCGGGACGAAGCCGACGCGCAGCCATCCATCAAACTTCTCGGAACGCGTTTCGAGAACCTGCGCGTGGCGGGACATCCGGTAAAAGTGGATCTGTCGGTTCACGTGTTGGATAAGTATCACCAGCACCGACGCCTGACGGATGCCTATTCCAAAGACAAAGAGGTCCGGGAACTGTTTGGCAACGATCACGTCCGGCAGCACTATCACAAAGCTCCGCCCGAGGTCGCGCGATTCCTCGATCAACCGCCACCGGAAGACGGGACGGAGATGCCATCCGGACCGGTTTCCCTGGTCCATACGCTGACGCCGGAGGGAAAAGGAATCGAGTGCTGGGGACACGTGATCTACATCGAGGGGTTCGGCACGATCCGGTTCGGCGAGGTATCTCTCAGCCCACTCACGCGCTCCGTTGCAATGATTCACGTTAATCTGGGCTGCCCGGTGGAAGGGGACCTCACGATCTGCGCGATCGAGGACGGAGGCAGTTCCTCCTGACCGATGTACTTATGGCTGGCACTGGCGTTCCTTGCGCTGGCGGGCTGCAGAAGTATTTCCGGCGGGCTCGAAGAAAAGCTTCGGGAGGCGGAGAGCCTGGTCCGCCACGAACAATTCAAAACAGCGCGCGCGATTCTCGATCGCCTGCCGTCAGAGGATACTCCGTCTCAAAACCCGCGACAGCAATGGCGTTTCCGTATGCTGAAAGCGGAAGTTCTGATCGGGCAGCGAAGAGCCACTGAAGCCGCGAAGGTCATCGCTGCCTATGGAGTTCCTCCACCAGGCGCCGAATGGGCCAGTGAGCGCGCGCAATGCTTCCTGCTGAGAGGACAAGCGTCGTCGCTCCTCGGACACTCACGAGAGGCGGAGGATTGGCTCGCCCGCGCCGCGGAAGCCGCGACACTCTCCGGATCAAAAATATTGCCGGGCGAAGTCGCGTTGCGGCGCGGAGTCTTAATGGCCAACGAGGGCCGCTTCAGCGAGGCTCACCGCGCATTGGAGACTACTCTCGCCATCTCTCAAAACGTGCATGACCGGTATCTCGAAGCGAGAGCCCGCGCCAATGTCGGATTTACATTGCTGAATGAATCCCGTTACGACGAGGCGATCGGACCGCTGGGCGAGGCGGGACAGATGGCGTCAGGGATCGGCGCCATTGAGACCGCAGCCCGCACGCAGGGAAATCTCGGAATCGCCTACTTCCGGCTGGGCGATTTCGAAAATGCTCGTCTCTGTTTCGATCGGGCCAAATCAGAATTCTTCCGCACGGGAAACGAGTACGAACAGCAGATCTGGACCGGCAACGAAGGCAACGTCTTTTACGAAACCCATGACTTCCGGGCCGCGATCTCCGAGTACAAGCGCGCGCTCGAAATAGCGCGCCGTATTGACAATCCCGTCTGGAAGGGCCGGTGGATCAGCAATCTGGCGGCGACGTCGATCGAGTTGCATGAGTGGGACGCCGCGGAAGCTTATTATCGCGAAGCCCGCATTCTGAAAGGCAACGTCAACGACGCGATCTATGAAGCCAATTCGCTCAACATCGCGGCGCGGATAGCCGCCGGGCGCGATCGATTCGATGAAGCCGAAAGCCTGTTCCGGAAGGCCGTCAACAGTATGGCGGAAGATCCTACCGTGGCGCTCGAAGCTCGTACCGGCATTGCCGACATTCTCATCCGGCGGGGACGGGCGCGCGAAGCGGAGAAGGAATTCCGCGCGACGATCGCAGCCATCGACGGGCGCCAGGCGAAGATGCTGAGGGCGGAATACAAGCTGTCGTGGCTCTCCAGCCTGATCCGCTTCTACCGCCAGTACGTCGACTTTCTCATGGCTCGAAACGAGCCGGAGCGAGCGCTGGAAGTCGCCGAATCAAGCCGCTCGCGCGTGCTCGCCGGCCGCAGCGGCAACTTCTCCGGCAGCGAGGGCCGAACGGCAGACGATTATCGCGGCCTGGCACGCCGGTCAGGCGCAGTCCTGCTCGAGTACTCGGTCGGGGAGAGTCGGTCGTATCTATGGGTCATCACGCCGGACGGCATCCGATGTCACGTCCTGCCTTCGAGAAGCACGCTTCATCCACTGATTGAGAGATACAGCGCGTTTGTCACCGGAAACAGAAATCCGCTGGAAGCGGCGCGAGAGACAGGCAACAAGCTGTACGAGGCATTGCTTGCTCCCGCAGTCCGGGATGCGCCACGTGCGACGCGCTTCCTCATTGTGCCGGACGAAGGACTGTACTCGCTGAATTTCGAGACGCTGCCCGGCGCGGATGGCAAATACTGGATTGAACAGGCAACGGTCGCGATCGCGCCGTCGATGAATTATCTTGTGACAAATTCGGTTTCCGCACCGCCGCGCGCGACGCCGGAGCTTCTTCTCATCGGCGATCCGGCCACTTCGCTGCCCCAATATCCGAAACTCGAGTTCGCCAGCCAGGAGATCGACGCCATCGCCGCGGCGATGCCGCGATCGGAGAAAAAGATATTGAAGGGTCCGGACGCACGGCCCGACGCCTGGCGCGAAATCGAGCCCGGGCGCTTCGGTTTTATCCATTTTTCCGCCCACGCGGCGGCGAATAGCGTGGATCCGCTGGACTCCGCCGTGATTCTGTCCGGTCCCCCGGACCGGTGCCGGCTGGTTGCACGGGATGTGATGGCGGCGCGACTGACGGCGGAACTGGTCACGGTGTCGGCCTGCCGAAGCGCCGGGGGCAAAACGTATGCCGGCGAGGGAATGGTGGGATTTGCCTGGGCCTTTCTGAAGGCGGGCGCGAGCAACGTGATCGCCGGTCTGTGGGACGTGAACGACCGGTCGACGACGCAACTCATGACGGCTCTGTACCGCGGGATTGGAACCGGAACGACGCCGATGGATGCGTTGCGCTCGGCAAAGCTGGCCCTGCTGCGCGGTGGCGGGTCGTATGCGAAGCCTTATTACTGGGCGCCTTTTCAGATGTATGCGGGGCGCGCGCCGCGTCCGGTCCGGCCTGCAGGCAATTAGACGACGATGTCTTTAATCACCTGGCCACGCACTTCGGTCAGGCGTTCCTTGCGTCCGAGGTGCATGTAGCTCAGGGCATCCTGATTCAGACCGAGCTGATACAGGAGGGTCGTGTGAAGATCCCGGAAATGAACGGGATTTTCGATCGCCTTTAATCCGATGTCGTCAGTTGCGCCATGCACGGTGCCGCCTTTGAATCCGCCTCCCGCGACCCACATCGAGAATCCCGTATTGTGGTGATCGCGGCCTTTGCCCTTCTCGGATTCCGGGGAACGGCCGAATTCGCCGCCCCACAAAACGATCGTGGAGTCCAGCAATCCCCGACGCTTCAGATCCTTGATCAGAGCAGCGACGGGCTTGTCGGTCCAGCTTGCCATGCGGAGATGATTGTCTTCGATATCGGAATGCGCATCCCATTCCGCCTCCGGACCGCCACCGCCGGAAGTCACGCAGACAAAGCGGACGCCGTTTTCCACCATGCGGCGGGCCATCAGACAGCGCCGCCCGTAATCGTCCGTTTTCGGATCGCCGACTCCGTACATCTCGAGCGTTTCCTTCGGCTCGTTGTTCAGGTCGAATACCTTCGGCGCTTCCGTCTGCATTCTGAAAGCGGTGTCGTAAGCCGCCATGCGCGCGGCGAATTCGGGATCTTCCCCGACCATGGTGGCCTTGTTGAGGTCGCGAAGGAGAGAGATGCTGCGGCGGCGTTCTTCGAGCGTGATCCCCTTCGGCAGATCGAGATTGAGCACTGGCTTGTTGCCGGGGCGGAACATCGTCGGCTGATAGACGGACGGCAGGAATCCGTTCGTGTACATCGGAACGCCGGCTTCCTGCGCGCCGTGCGAATCGGGCATCACGACGTAGGCCGGCAGGTTCTGCGCCTCGGAACCGAGACCATAGACAATCCAACTGCCCATCGCGGGGAACCCGGGGATGATGCGACCGGTCATCATCTGGTACTGCGCCGCCGAGTGAACCACCATGTCGCCGTGCATGGAACGGATGATGCAGAGGTCATCCACAACCTCCGCCTGATGCGGAAACAGGTCGGACACCTCGATGCCCGATTGACCGCACTTCTTAAACGTCCGCTTTGTCCCGAGAAGGCGCGACTGGGCGTTCACGTTCTGATATTGCACGTCGCCGAACTCGGCGGGGCGCTTCTGGCCGTTCAGTTTGTTGAGGAGCGGCTTCGGGTCCCATGTTTCGAGGTGCGAAGGACCACCGGCCATGAAGAGAAAGATGACCGACTTCGCCTTAGCGTGTTCCGGCATGTGCGGCGGTTTCGGGGCCAGCGGATTCAGGCTTGTGGCTGCGCGCGCCCGTTCCTCGGCCATCATCGAAGCAAGCGCGAGCGACCCGAATCCACAAAAGCAGTTGGTCAGAAACTCACGCCGATTCCGGTTGTATCGAATGTGTTCGCTCATGTCAGTTCACGTAAAGGAAGGAGTTCAGGTTGTAGACGTCCAGAGCCAACTCTTTGAGCCGCACGGGATCGCCGGGCTTTTCCGCCAGATACTTCGATGCCAGCAATTTTTCCTTCGCGGTCGGCAAGCGACCTGTCGCCAGACGCCAGGCAAGGTCGATACGGGCCGGAGTGGTCTTCCGCTCCTTCTCCAACCGCTCCGCGAAAACCGCAGCCAGTTCGTTCGACATTTGCCCGTTCAGCAGTTCGAGCGCCTGCGGAGCGTGGGTCGACTGCTCACGCCGCGGGCAGGAAAGCTGCATATCCGGCGCGTCGAACACGCCCATGAAGGGCAACTGCAGGTTGCGCTTATAGATCATGTACATGGTGCGACGATCGTACTGGGATTTGTCCTTTGTAGGCACCCAATACTGCGGCCGCTTCAGCATTTTGACCAGATCCTGGTCAATCGGGATCATCACGCTGGGA
>DASZUZ010000267.1:0-6673 GCA_035547415.1 Bryobacteraceae bacterium
GAAGTCCATTTTCGCGAAGGAGTGCAAGGGGAAGCGGGCGAACTTCCGGGCCTCGAACCAGAAGACTCATCGACAGCCCCCGGCGCTCCCAGCGTCGGGCAATCTGCATCGAAAGGGTCCGCGCGATCGCTTCCGGACTCATCGGCGGTTCGTATCCGTAGTATGTCCTGAGGAGCCATTGAGGGAATTCGTGTGAGAGAAGATGCAGCGGGTCCCACGTGGTGTCGTAGACGATCATCATATCGGGACGGCGCTCGCGTAGCGGAGCGATGTCAGAGGGCCGGAACTCCTTCAGGCTGATCACGTTGCGTTTTTCCGAAACGAAGCCAAACTCCGGACGCCGCAGCGCATCGGCCATCGGAAACGTCGTTGCGACGATGCCTGGGCGGACTTCGACAGCCGACGCGGCCGCGAGTTGCAGATCCACAAAACTGACGAACGCGAGATTATTCTCGAACGGAAACGGGTAGGGTGGATTCACGAAATTCGCCGCAGCCAGACAGATCAGAAGCGCCGCAGTCGCCACCGTCCGCCATTTCGGAAGCAGGGCGCGGAGAGAAATGGCGAACGCGGTATAAACAATCGGTAGAACGGGCAGCAGATATCGTTCGAGCACGGCTCCGCCGAGCGCGCTGACGGCGATGACGTGCAACGCCACCAGCGCGGCGCAGACGCGCCACGCCCGATCGCGAAAAAGGGGCATCCGGCGCACTGCCCATGCGATGGCGATTGTGCCGACGATGTGCCCGGTCCCGACGAACAAAAAGTAGAAGCGCCGGAGCAGGGCAAAACTGAGCCGCACCGGGTTCAGGGGAAAAGAAAGATTGTATTCAGTGAAAGCGCGATTGCCGAACCAGTGTCCCGTGGCGCCTTTCAGCGCAAGAAGCCAGAGACACAGCGCCGCCAGTGGCAGCAGAAACCACAGCGCCTGCCGGAAACGCCGCTCGAAGAGGAGCCAGCATCCGAACAGCGCCGGCGCAACAATCCCGGTCTCTTTGACGAGAACGAGCGCGACGCCCGCGAGCGCCGCTGCTCGAAAACGGTTCTGCAGAAACAGCAACAGCGCGAGAACCGTGAAACACATCGCAGGCATGTCCAGTTCCGCAAGCAGGGATTGCGCAAAGAACAGCGGCGAGAGGCAGAGAAAGGCCAGCGCCGTCAATGCCGGGGCGCCGGGCGCTCCACGGGCAAGTTCAATCGCGAGCAGGAACGTGAAGATGCCACCGAGCGCCGCGAGCAGCAGCATCGCCACCCGTGTTCCGGCGATTGAGTACCCGAATATGCGCCAGAAGCCGGCGAGGTACGCCATTACGGCTGGCGGATGGACGTTGGGGACGGTGCTGTGAGGAATCACCGCGCCCGTCTGGTACAGATCCAGCGACGCCGGGATAAACTGGCCAATCTCGTCCCAGTAATACGGAACGTGCAGGATGGGCCCGTGCGCAAGCAGGAGAAAGGCTGCTATTGCCGCGTAGACCAGGAGGTAAGATTGCAATCGCACCGAACGGCGCGCCGGATGAACGGTCCGCGGCGCGCGGCCCAGGAGCTTCATTGCCCTTTACTGAACGAAACTGGCGCCCGCGCGCGGCTCCAGGCGGATTTCACCGAAGGCTGCTTCATACTGGCTGACGTTCTGTTGGAGGATGCCGAGCAGCGCCTTGGCCTGTTGCGGGCTGACGTAAATGCCCTGAAAGTTCTGAATGTTGACGTTTTCGGGAGTCGTCTGGTTGATGTTGCCGAACATCAGGAAGAAGTCCCAGAGGTTAACCCGAATCTGCACGCTGTTGGCGTAGCTTTCGCGGTACTCGGCGGATTTCTCGAGAACGATCCGGGGCTGGGACGGTGTCATCGCCCTTCATGGTACCCTGGCGCCGCAGCGGTTCCGCCCCGCCGCTTCGGAGAACCCGAAGCAGCAAAACCAGCCTCACGAATTGTCATGCCTTGACTTTCGTCGGGACGGCATTTTATGGTAGCGTTTCGTCTTAAGTGGATACTGGCGCAAAAGATCTGCTCGATCAGGACTATCCATCGACGCTGGAGAGCGTTGATCAGGCCGAGGCCGAAATCCTCAGGGCGGCTGGGGAGGCTGGCTTCGATGAGGATGAGCAACACCGGATCGGAATGGCTGTACGCGAATGCATGGTCAATGCCGTCGTACACGGAAACCGCTACAACCGGAACAAACGCGTGCACGTCGGCGTCTCGCTTGAGAAGGGGCAGTTCACAGTCCGGATCAGCGATCAGGGCGAAGGTTTTGAGATCCAGGAGGTGCCGGACCCGTTGCATGAGACGAACCTGCTCCGGCATTCGGGGCGCGGGTTGTTCCTGATGGGCGCCTTCATGGACGACGTGAAGGTGCGGAAGATCGTGCCTTCAGGCACGGAAGTTACGCTGGTCAAGAAGGTCGAGCCGCGGTAATGCGGCTCTGCGCGGGAATTCATGCGAACGGGCGAATCGCCCGGGAGCGCGGCTCAGGTTTGGAAATCGAGGAGGCAAGCGGAAGTGAGTGTTAAGCTGAACACCCGCAAAGTGGGTGACGTTACGGTAATTGATGTTTCCGGCCGGATTACTCTCGGGGAAGGGTCGAGCGCGATGCGCGACGCCCTCCGCGATCTCACGGCCCAGGGCAATAAGAAGATCCTGCTCAATCTGAGCGAGGTGAGCTACATCGATAGCTCCGGGATCGGGGAACTTGTTTCCGGATTTACGTCGGTTGCGAATTCGGGCGGTACCCTGAAGCTGCTCGGGCTGACGAAGCGCGTCAAGGATCTTCTGCAGATTACGAAGCTCTACACCGTCTTCGACGTCCACGAAGATGAAGCCCACGCGATTCGCAGCTTTGCGTAGGAAAGAAGGGAGGGCGGGGTCT
Organism: Bryobacteraceae bacterium; assembly: GCA_035547415.1. Classification (GTDB taxonomy): domain Bacteria; phylum Acidobacteriota; class Terriglobia; order Bryobacterales; family Bryobacteraceae; genus BOG-234. Next base: position 2,870 of record DASZUZ010000267.1, read on the forward strand.
GCCGGTCCGGGCTCCGCCTTCGTGCCTGGGGCGCGATTGCCCGGTTATCCCCCGCCAACGAATTGAACGATCTCGATTTCCGCGCCGGAATCGATCGTGGTTGATGTCCACAGTTCCCGTTTCACGATTGCCCGGTTCAGTTCGATTGCCACGCGCTCCGGGGCCAGGTTCAGCGCCAGCACCAGTTCCTGCAGTGTCGTCTCCGCCGGAAAAGAGCGCCGTTCTCCGTTGACTGTAACCTGATAATTATTCGACACGAGATCCCGTGGATTATTATAGTCGTGGGGCTCAACCCCACCCCAAAGACATAACGTTCTGATGCCTACTACTCCGGCTGAACAATGGCTTCCTGTACTGTTGCAGGCAGCTCTCGCCGCGATCATCGCGGCGGCGCTGGTCACGCTTTCCTACGTGATCGGCCGCAAGGTCAAGAACAAAGTGAAGGACATGCCCTACGAGTGCGGCATCGCGCCCACCGGGGACGCGCGCGGGCGCTTCAGCGTGAAGTTCTATCTCGTGGCGATGCTGTTCATCCTGTTCGATATCGAAGCGATCTTTCTCTACCCGTGGGCCGTTGTTTACAAACAGCTGAAAATGTTCGCGTTTGTCGAGATGCTGGTATTCGTCATCCTGATCCTGGCCGGATTCTTCTTTATCTGGAAAAAGGGCGTCCTCGAATGGGCTCATTCGGAGCGCGACACGCCAGTTCCCCCGGCTGTTCCCGCGGGGATGCTGGTGGAAGAAAGGCGCGCCCGGTAGGGAACTCCATGCTTTCTGAAAACCTGGCTGACAATCCGACGGCCGCCGCGCTGGCCGAATTCGCCACCGGCGGGAAGTTCGAATTCGGTGAGCTGACGGTCGAAATCGACCCTCGCAGGATCATCGATGCTTTGCGCCGTCTGAAGAATGACCTGAAATTCGAACGGCTGACGAGCGTGACGGGTGTTGATCGTTATCCCGCCGAGCCGCGATTTGAAGTTGTTTATCACCTGCAATCCGTTTCGAAAAAAGAACGCATACGCATCAAAGCGCGGCTCTCCGGGGAGAATCCGGAGATCGAATCCGCCGTCCCGGTCTATCGGTCGGCCGACTGGTACGAACGTGAAACTTTCGATTTCTTTGGCGTTCGTTTTCTGAATCACCCGGATCTCCGCCGCATTATGCTGCCCGAGGACTGGGAAGGTTACCCGTTGCGGAAGGACTACCCGGTCACGGGTACACGGTACTGAGGAATTATGGCTATCGATACCGGGATCACATCTGAACTCGACGTCGAGCGCGACTATCAGAAGCATGAGCACGAGCGCGGCGGAACGCGCACGATGGTGCTCAACATGGGTCCGCAGCATCCTTCGACCCATGGCGTCCTGCGACTGCTCCTGGAACTCGATGGTGAAACGATCCTGAAAGCGGCGCCGGATATCGGCTACCTGCATACGGGCATCGAAAAGGAATTCGAGGTCAAGACGTACCAGCAGGGCGTCACGCTGACCGATCGCATCGACTATCTCGCGCCGCTCTCGAACAACCTGGTTTATTGCCTGGCTGCGGAGAAACTGCTCGGGCTGGAGATTCCGGCGCTGGCGCAATGGACGCGCGTGATGCTCGCGGAGTTTACCCGGCTCAACAGCCATCTGGTCTGGCTCGGCACCCACGCGATCGATATCGGCGCAATGAGCGTGTTCCTCTACTGCTTCCGCGAGCGTGAGGAGATCCTCCGGATCTTCGAGATGTTCTCGGGGCAGCGTATGATGACCAGCTATTTCCGGATTGGCGGCCTTGCGCTGCCGCACCCGCGCGGCTGGCAGAAACGCGTGCAGGACTTCGTTGACATCTTCCCTTCCCGGGTGGACGAATACGAGGAATTGCTCACGGGAAACAAGATCTGGACCGGCCGAACCCAGGGCGTCGGTTACATCTCACTCGAAGACATGCTGGATCTGGGCGTCACCGGACCGATGCTGCGGGCTGCCGGTCTCGCGATTGACGCGCGCAAAGATTCGCCTTATTCGAGCTACGAAAAGTTCGATTTCAAAGTCCCGACCCGGACGGAAAACGATGTCTTCGCCCGGTATCTGGTGCGCATCGAAGAGATGCGCCAGTCGCACAGGATCATCAAGCAGGCGCTCGAAGGCATGCCTTCGGGTTCGCATCAGGCCGATGCGCCCGGAATCGTATTGCCGGAGCGCGAAAAGATGAAGACGCAGATGGAGTCTCTCATCTACCACTTCAAGATCGTGACGGAAGGATTCCGCGTACCGGAAGGCGAAGTTTACCAGGCCATCGAGTCGCCTCGCGGCGAAGTTGGTTGCTACATGGTCAGCGACGGAACGCAGAAGCCGTATCGCGTTCACTGGCGCGGTCCGAGCTTCGGAAACCTGCAATGCACTTCGAAGATGATCGAGGGAACGCTGATCGCGGATGTGATCGCTTCGCTCGGCAGTATGGACTTCGTCCTGGGAGACACGGACCGCTAAACGATGACGTTCTCACCCGAACTCGAAGCGCGATTCGAGAAATTTCTCAATAAGTACCCGGCCGACCGGAAGCGTTCGGCCATGATCCCGATGCTCATTTACGCGCAGGATGAGGTCGGGTCCATCACTGATGAGCTGATCGCCGAAGTAGCGAGACGCGTTGGCGTCACACCGCTGCAGGTGAACGAAGTCGTCGGCTTCTATTCGATGCTGCACAAGAAGCCGATGGGCAAGTATCACGTTCAGGTCTGCACGAACATCTCGTGCCTGCTGGTCGGCGGCGACGAACTTTACGATCGCGCCTGCCACAAGCTCGGCATCGGGCATAAGGAAGTCACCGCGGACGGCCGTGTTTCCCTCGAAGAAGTGGAGTGCATGGGGGCATGCTCCTGGGCTCCCGCGGTTCAGGTGAACTACGATTTCTACCACGACGTGACGCCGGAGCAACTCGACAAATTACTGGACGGGCTGAAGGCGGGTAAGCGGCCGGAGGAAATCCAGGAAGTCCGGAAGGTCAACAGCTGATGCTCTATAACCAACCCAATCCGCTCGAGGTGAAGATCCTCTCCCGCCGGTTCGGGCTGCCCAACTCCCGCTCGATCGAAACGTACCTGGCGAACGATGGCTACAAGGCTTTCGAAAAGGCGCTGGGCATGTCGCAGGACGACATCATCAACGAAGTGAAAGCTTCGGGGCTGCGCGGGCGCGGCGGCGCGGGATTTCCGACCGGAATGAAATGGAGCTTCGTGCCGCGGCAGTCGCCCAAGCCGAAGTACATCGTGGTGAACGGGGATGAATCGGAGCCGGGCACCTGCAAAGACCGGTTGCTGATCGAATACGACCCGCACCAGCTGATCGAAGGGATTCTCATCGCCGGGCTGGCGGTTGGAGCGCAGCAGGGTTACGTCTACATTCGCGGCGAATACCGGTATCTCATCGCGTTGATGGACCGCGCGATCGACGAAGCGTATGCGCGCGGTTATCTGGGCGACAACATTCTCGGCAGGGGAGTGAAGTTCCACATCGCGACCCACTCGGGCGCGGGCGCTTACGAGTGCGGCGAAGAGTCGGCGCTCCTCGAATCGTTCGAGGGCAAGCGCGGCAATCCGCGAATTCGTCCTCCGTTTCCGGCCGTAGCGGGCGCCTATCAGTGCCCGACGATTCTCAACAACGTCGAGACGTTCTGCGCGGTACCGCCAATTATTCTGAACGGCGGAGCCTACTTCGCCGGCCTCGGGACCCCGAAGAATGGTGGGACGCGCCTGTTCTGTCTCTCGGGTCATGTCAACAAGCCCGGCGTTTACGAACTGCCGATGGGCTTCAACCT